>NZ_JBHWVJ010000003.1:133768-209695 GCF_042736725.1 Streptomyces sp. NPDC060028
GTCCTTATCCGCCCCCCGCCCCACGCCGTACCCCTCCCCGTATACACCAATTCGCCCTGGTCCCCCCGGCTAACCCCCCGGTAATGCCGGGGGGCCCCCGCCCCGGAGGGGCGGGGGCCACCGGCCACCGTGACGGCGTACGTCGTACCCGGCGCTACCGGCCGCTGTCCGCGAGGGTCGCCGGCGACCCCTCGCGCTGGTGCGGCAGCGGAGAGGAGGGGGTCGGCCGGGGCTCGTCCTGGTGGAGCGAGACGGTACGGGTGGGCGCGGGGATCGAGATGCCCTCCGCCCGGTAGCGCTGGTGCAGGCGCTTGATGAACTCGTGCTTGATCCGGAACTGGTCGCTGAACTCGCCGACGCCCAGGATCACCGTGAAGTTGATCCTGGAGTCTCCGAACGTGTGGAAGCGGACGGCAGCCTCGTGGTCGGGCACCCCGCCGTTGATGTCGGTCATCACGCTGTCCACGACGTCCAGGGTCACCTGTTCGACGTGCTCCAGGTCGCTCTCGTAGCCGACCCCCACCTGGACCAGGATCGACAACTTCTGTTCGGGGTGGGTGTAGTTGGTCATGTTCGTCCGCGCGAGACGGCCGTTGGGGATGATCACCAGGTTGTTCGACAGATTGCGCACCACGGTGTTGCGCCAGTTGACGTCGACGACGTAACCCTCCTCGCCGCCGCTGAGCCGGATGTAGTCACCGGGCTGCACCGTCTTCGAGGCGAGGATGTGCACCCCCGCGAAGAGGTCGGCGAGGGTGCCCTGCAGGGCCAGGGCGACCGCGAGACCACCCACCCCCAGGGCGGTGAGCAGGGGTGCGATGGACACGCCCACCGTCTCGAGGGCGACGAGGACGCCCATCGTGAGGACCACGATCCGCGTGATGTTCACGAAGATCGTGGCCGACGCGGCCACGCCGGTACGGGACTGCGCCACGGACCGTACGAGACCCGCGACGACCCGGGCCGCGGTGAGCGTGGCGATCAGGATGAGCAGGGCGCTCAGCGAGTCGTTGACGATGCCCGCGACCCGGGTGGTCAGCGGCAGGGTCGAGGCGGCCACCGCGGCGCCCGCGATGAGGGAGGCCCAGGGGGCCAGGGTCCGCAGCGCGTCCACGATGATGTCGTCCCCGCTCCAGCGGGTCCTGCTCGCGTGCTTGCCCAGCCACTGCAGCAGGGCGCGCAGCAGCAGGCCGACGACGGCGCCCGCGGCCACCGCGATGGAGGCCGTCACCCAGTCGTGCAGGACGAGGTCCCGGTTCAACGGACACCCTCCGAGCCGGGAAGGGCCGGGGGAGCGGCGAGGGGAGCGGCGAGGGGTGCGGCCGCCCGCCCTGTGTGATGTGTCGTCACCTTGTTCACCTGTCAGGTCGTGCTGGGTGGGGCCTCGTTCGAGCGTTTGTGCGCATGCGAACGGGCTGCCATCCTGCCCCATGCGCGGCGGGCCGCGCCGGGCGGGTCGGGCGTCAGCCGGCGGCCGTGCGCGGCTTCGTCTGCTGAGGACGGCCCAGCCGGTGCCGTCCGGGTCCCAGAAGTAGACGAAGGACCTCCAGGACATCTCCCCGAGTGCCCACCGCTCACTCGCAGTGACAATGCAAACCGGCCGTACGGGGGAAATCTTCTTCACCGGCACTGACCTGGTCCGGGGGTTTCGGGACCAGGGGGGGTGATCGACCCCCGTTTGACATGGTTCGAGCGGATGGCAGGGTGGTAGGTGGGGTCAATGTTGGGAGGCTCGGCATGGCATCCGGTTCGGTACGGCGTTCCGCAGCGCGGCAACTTCCGCTCAGGCTCACGGTCGGCGCATTCTTCCTGAACTCCGGGCTCTCCAAACGCGGTGCGGACGAGGCCACCGCCGAGGGGCTGCATCAGTTCACCGCCACCACCTACCCGTTCCTGGGCAAGTGCGACGCCCAGAAGTTCGTCCGGCTGGTCTCCGCCGGGGAGATCGCCATTGCCGCCACGTTGCTGCTGCCGGTCGTCCCTGCCGCTGTCGCCGGCGTTGCGCTGACCGCATTCTCCGCCGGCACCCTCGGGCTCTACCTCCGTACGCCGGGGATGCGGCAGGAAGGCAGCCTGCGCCCGACCGAGCAGGGAATCGCGCTGGCCAAGGACGTCTGGATACTGGGCATCGGCGTCTCCCTCATCGCCGACGGCGTGAGCGAACACCGGCGATGCCATCCTGGTTGAAGTGGCAAGTCAGGGGTGCGCATGGCCATGACCAAATGGTTCTTCGAGCCCGGTCATACCGCGGCGGAGTTCCGCGCCAGACACATGATGGTCACCTCCGTGCGGGGGCAGCTCAAGAACGTGCACGGCTTGCTGGAGGTCGATCCCGACGAGCCGGAGAAGGCGCGCGTCGAGGCGACGGTCGACGCGACCCAGGTATACACCGGTCAGCCTCAGCGCGACGCCCACCTCCGCAGTGCTGATTTCTTCGACGTCGAGCACTACCCGACGTGGACGTTCGTCGGGTCGGGCATTCACCAGGTGAGCGGAACCGAATTCGAGGTCACCGGAGATCTCACGGTGCGTGGCGTGACGCGCCCCGTAACCTTCGACGTCACCTACTTGGGACAGTGGGACACCCCGTGGTGGGAGGAGGGGCGGGACCTCGGGCCCAGGCGACGCGCCGGATTCTCCGCCACGACGCGCTTCAATCGACATGACTTCGGGGTGAGTTGGAACGACGTGATCGACCGCGGCGGAGTGGTCGTCAGCCCCATGGTCGATGTCACGGTCGACGTCGAGGCCGTCCTTGCGCCCAGTGAAACGGCCGCCTGAGCACGACCGGGTCGGGCTCCGTGGGCCCGGGCCCGTCGGACATCAGGCTCCCGGGGCCGCCGGGGCGCCGTCCGACGCGTCAGCCGGGGCGAACTGCGTGCGGTACAGCTCCTCGTAGCGCCCTCCCGCGGCCAGCAGCTCGGCGTGCGTGCCGCGCTCCACGATCCGGCCCTCCTCCACCACCAGGATCACGTCGGCCGCCTGGACCGTCGACAGCCGGTGCGCGATCACCACCGCCGTCCGGCCCGACAGCGCCTCGCCCAGCGCCTCCTGCACCGCCGCTTCCGACGTGGAGTCCAGGTGGGCGGTGGCCTCGTCGAGGATCACCACCCGCTGGCGGGCCAGCAGCAGCCGCGCGATCGTCAGCCGTTGGCGCTCCCCGCCCGACAGCCGGTAGCCGCGCTCACCGACCACCGTGTCCAGCCCGTCCGGCAGCGACGCGACCAGCCCGTCCAGCCGGGAGCGCCGCAGTGCCTCCCAGATCTCCTCCTCGCCCGCGTCCGGCCGGGCCAGCAGCAGGTTGGCCCGTACCGACTCGTGGAAGAGGTGGCCGTCCTGGGTGACCATGCCGAGCGTCTCGCGGATCGAGTCGGCCGTGAGGTCCCGTACGTCGATGCCCCCGAGGCGCACCGCACCCGCGTCGGCGTCGTACAGCCGCGGCAGCAACTGCGCGATGGTCGACTTGCCGGCGCCGGAGGAGCCGACCAGGGCGATCATCTGGCCCGGCTCGGCGCGGAACGAGACCTCGTGCAGCACCTGCGTACCGCCCCGGGCGTCGAGGGTCGCGACCTCCTCCAGGGAGGCGAGGGAGACCTTGTCGGCGGCGGGGTAGCCGAAGGAGACCGAGTCGAACTCCACCGCCACCGGCCCGTCCGGCACCCGGCGGGCGTCCGGCTTCTGGGAGATCAGCGGCTTCAGGTCGAGGATCTCGAAGACCCGCTCGAAGCTGACCATGGCGCTCATCACCTCGACCCGCGCCCCGGCGAGCGCGGTCAGCGGCGCGTACAGCCTGGTCAGGAGCAGGGCGAGGGCGACGACGTTGCCGGCGTCCAGGGTGCCGCGCAGCGCGTACCAGCCGCCGAGCCCGTAGACGAGAGCCAGCGCCAGCGCCGAGACCAGCGTCAGGGCGGTGATGAAGGCCGACTGGGCCATCGCCGTACGGATCCCGATGTCACGGACCCGCGCCGCCCGCGCCGCGAACTCCGCGGACTCGTCGGCCGGCCGCCCGAACAGTTTGACCAGCGTCGCACCGGGGGCGGAGAAGCGTTCCG
The DNA here is from genome assembly GCF_042736725.1 of Streptomyces sp. NPDC060028. Lineage (NCBI taxonomy): Bacteria > Bacillati > Actinomycetota > Actinomycetes > Kitasatosporales > Streptomycetaceae > Streptomyces > Streptomyces sp. NPDC060028. The sequence continues at coordinate 137,821 of NZ_JBHWVJ010000003.1, forward strand.
TCATCTGCGTGCCCATGGCCGCGTTGAGCGCCGAGGCCTCCCGCTGCATCGCCGCCATCCGGGCACCCGTCCGGCGCGCGGGCAGGACGAACACCGGCAGGAGCACGAGTGCCAGCAGGGTGATCTGCCACGAGATGCTCAGCATCACGGCCAGCGTCAGCAACAGGGTCACCAGGTTGGCGACCACCCCCGACAGGGTGTTGCTGAAGGCCCGCTGCGCCCCGATGACGTCGTTGTTGAGCCGGCTGACCAGCGCCCCGGTGCGGGTCCGGGTGAAGAACGCGACCGGCATCCGCTGGACGTGGTCGAAGACCGCCGTCCGCAGGTCCAGGATCAACCCCTCGCCGAGGGTGGCCGACAGCCTGCGGGTGAGCAGGCCCAGGCCCGCCTCGGCGAGCGCGATCACGGCGATGAGGAGGGCGAGGCGGGTGACGGTGCCGCTCTCCCGCCCGTCCACGATCGCGGTCACGACCCGGCTCGCCAGCACCGGGGTGGCCACGGCCAGCAGCGCGGTGACCACGCTCAGCAGCAGGAAGAGGGTGAGCCCGCGCCGGTGCGGGCGGGCGAAGGCGGCGACCCGGCGCAGGCCGGCCCGGGAGATCGGCCGACGGTCCTGCTGGGCGTTGATCGCGCTGTGCAGCGATGTCCAAGCGGTGACTTCCATGTCCATGACCCGAACCGTATGACCTCAACCAAAGTCGAGGTCAATCTTTCGGGCCGGCCTCGCCCTTCCGAATCTCCCGCGGCGGCCAACTCCCGCCCATATGAGGGATTTTCACGTACCTCGCCCGCTGTCGGTGCCCGGTGGCATCATCGGTCCATGACGCAGGGATCCGAGTTCACGCGCTCCGGCGGGCGCACCGTCGACACCGTCGCGCACCGCTTCGAACAGTGGGCTCGGGACACCCCCGGCGCCCCCGCGCTCATCGCCGGCCCGCACGGCCTCACCTACGGGCAGCTCGAAGCCCGCGCCAATCAGCTGGCGCACCACCTGCTCGACGCCGCACTGCCCGCCGGTGAGACCGTGGCCGTGGGCACGGCCCGCCCGGCCGAACTGGTCGTCGCCCTCCTCGCCGTCCTCAAGGCGGGTGCGGCCTACGCGGTCATCGACGTCGAGTCCCCGCGCACCGGACAGCGCCAGCTCGCCGGGATCCAGCCCTTCGCCCTGCTCACCCACGCCGCGCACCAGGCCGGCCTGGACGACGGCAGCGGCCTGCGGGTGATCCGCCTCGGCGCGGACGGCGCGGAGATCGCCGGCCGGCCCACCGAAGCCCCGGCCCGCCCCGGCCCCCGCCCCGGGCACCCCGCCGCCGTCCTGTTCACCGGGGGCGCCGAGCCCCGCCCGGTCGCCGTCGGACACGACCGCCTGCTCGCCGCCCACGACGGCTGGGCCGAGGTGGCCGGGCTGACCCCCGCGGACCGGCACCTGATCACCGCCGCGCCGGCCGTCACCGCCTTCGCCGCGGGCTGGACCCGGGCCCTGTGCTCGGGCGGCGCCCTCGTCCTGCCGGAGCGCTCGCCCTGGACGGCCGAGTCGATCCGCGGCGCGGTCGAGGCGGAGAAGGCCACCGTCGTGCACACCGACCCGGCGGGCGCCGCCCGGCTGCTCCTGCGCGACCGGCCGGCGTCCCCGGCGCACCCCGCGACCATGAACAAGGCCGGCCCGGCGGATCCGGACCGGGCCCTGCGCTCGCTGCGCCTCGTCACCGTCACCGGGGACCGGCTCTTCCTCGACGAACTCGCCGCCCTGCAGGCCCGCCTGCGCCCCGGGGCCCGGGTGCTCGACGTGTACGGGCTCACCGAGTCCGCCGGCGCGGGGACCTGGTTCGAACTGCCCCAGCTGCCCGGCCCCTTGGACGACCCCGAACGGCTCTCCCTGATCGGCAGGCCCTTCCCCCGCTGCTCCGTGGCCCTGCACGGCGGGGAGATCCGACTCACCCTGCCCGACGGCGGCGACGCGATACCCACCGGAGACCTCGCGGAGCTGCGCCCCGACGGGCTGCTGGAGTTCGGCGGCCGGATCCGCGACCGGATCACCGTCGCCGGGCAACCGCGGGACCCGCACTCGCTGGAGTCCGTGATCCGCACCCACCCCGACGTGGGCGGGGTGCTCCTGGCCGATGTCGACAGCGGCTCGGGCCCGCGCGGTCCCGTCGCCTACGTCTCCCCGCCGGCCGACGCGGTCGCCTGGCCCCCGGGCTCCGGCCTGCCGGACATCGGGCGGCTCCGCGAGCACCTGGCGGGCAGGCTCCCCGATACGGAGTTCCCCCGGGCCGTGGTCAAGCTGCGCGCCCTGCCCCGCAACCGGGCCGGTCAGGAGGACCGTGCCGGGCTGCCGCTGCCCGCCCAGCGGACCGCGCCCGCGCGCGCCGCCCGCGGCACGGGCAAGTACGGGGCCGCGGGGACCGGCGGCGAATTCCCGGCCGGCGCCGCCCTGGGCTGCGGGACGTTCGTGCTGGGCCTCGTCACCCTGCTCCTCACGGACGTGTTCTGGCCCGGATCGACGGACCTCACCGGTGTGCCGAACCCCTGGGCGGCCCTCTTCTTCATCCTCTACGTGTTCGAGGCCTGCGCCTTCGCCGGCGGAGTGCTGTTCCTGCTCTTCGGCCGCTCCCGGATGCTGCGCCAGGGCCGCGACCCGGCCCTCACCAAGATCGCCCATCTCGCGGTGGTCTACCTGCTGGCCGCCTGGTGGCCGCAGGACAACTTCTACCGGCTGGCGGCCAAACACGACTGGCCGCTCCAGGCCGCCCTCGTCTACGCCTTCAACGTCCCCCTGATGATCGCGGGCGCCCTCGTGGTCCTCTACGTCACCCGCCGACCGGCCACGGGCTTCGACTTCGACCCCGAAAACCGCCCCCGCCCCTGACCCCGCCGCCGGCTCCGGTCCAGCCCTACCGCGACGGCGCGAACATCGTCCCGACCGCCAGGGCCCGGGCCCGTACCAGGGCCTCCGCCGCGTCCAGGGCCTGCCTGCCGTGCGCGGCCACCAGTACGCCCAGCCAGGGGGCCGGGTCGAAGGCGCCGGTCGGAATCGCCGGGACGAAGACCGCCCCGAGCTCCGCGCACCCCCGGGCCAGCGCCTCGCACAGTTCGTCGAACTGCGCCTCGGGGAGCCGGGCCCCCAGCTCCACCCGGTCGGCGATCCGTACCAGGTGCCCCGCGCCCCGCAGTTCGTCCAGCCGGGCCGCGACCATGAAGGCGACGGACGGCCCGGTCAGCCGCAGGTTGGCCTCGGTCGGCGCGAGCCGCCCCGCGCCGTCGGCGACGAAGTCCACGTCGAACCAGCCCCGGTAGCCCGCCGCGGCCAGCTCCCGGCCCACCGCGTTCCCGAAGGCCGGCAGCGGCTTCTGCGCCCAAGCCGGCACCACCCCGGGCCCCACCGTCGCTCCGCGGTACCCGGCGCCCGCCACGTCCATCACCGCCCCGCCGACCTCGTGCACGCGGCCCGCGTCGTCCACGAAGCCGTCGTACGTGAGGTCGCGCGGCTCGCCGGGCTCCGTCGGGCCGGCCACGTACTCCTCGATCAGCAGCGGCCCGCGCGGCAGCCGCCGCAGCACCGCGCGTGCCCCGCCCGCGGCCCTGACCTGCGCCGCGCTCACCACCGTCGTGCCCGAACCGCCGACACCGTGCTCCGATTTGAGAACGCTGGCCATCCCCGCCCGGGTCCGGGCCGCCAGCAGCCCGACCGCCGCCCGCCGCGTCGCGGCCCGCCACTGCGCCGGGAGCACGATCTCCGGATGCCCGCCCGCCGCCAGGATCCGGCCGAAGAGTTCGTGGCTCTGCGCCTTCGACTCGTACCGCAACTCCTGCGGGCGCCAAGGCCGCCCGGACAGCCGCGCGAAGGACTCCGTCAGCCCCCACGGTACGAGGGGCAGCCCGGCCCCCGTCAGCCGCCCGGCCAGCGCCGGCCGGGCCCGTACCGCGTCCGACAGCGCGGGACCCCGCTCCACCAGCCCGTCGTACACCTCCACCTCGGGTCCCCAGCCCAACTGCCGCCCCACCAGGGCGATCCAGCCGCGCGGCACCGCGCGCGGCAGCACCAGCGCCGCCGGGTACGGGCTGTAGAAGGCGGCCAGGGCGGCGTAGTGGTGTGCGGCCCGCTGCTCGCGGTCCAGGGAGGCGTCGGAGAATTGCGCGTTGAACTCGGCGACGTTGCCCACGTGCACCGCCGGAACCCCGCCCGTCCAGGCCCGCGCCCAGGCGGCCTGCACAGCGGGCGCCACCTCGAAGCGCACCAGCCCTGCAACCGCCCCGGCTCCGGCATCGGCCCCGGCATCGGCGACCGTGACGGCGACCGCGCCCATCGCCCGGTAGAAGCCCGCGGCATGCGGATCGGCGTCGATCAGCAGCCTGCGTACGCCGAGCCCGGCGGCCCGCCGCACGGCATCCCGGTACAACAGCCGCCCGACGCCCCGGCCGATCGCGGACGGCTCCACGAACAGCAGGCCCAGCCGCGCCCGCGGCCCGGCCCCCTCCCCCTCCAGGTCCGGCTCCAGCTCCAGCTCCAGCGAGGCCAGACCCTGCACCACCCCGTGCGCGTCCTCGGCCACCACGATCCGGCGGGCCGTCACATCGGCGGCGTCGATCCGGAGCTCCGGATCGACGGCGGCGAGGAACTCCGCGTCATACCCCCAGTACGCCTTGGAGCGCCGCACCAGCTCCGTCAACGCCTGCGCCTCCTCGGCCCGCGCCGCCCTGACCTTTGCCATTCACTGACCTCCCCATGGTCCGGGTCAGGGCCGTGCGATACATTTCGGCCGCCCCCACGGCACATCCTTGCCCACCCCCGCGGAGACAGGCTTCTCAATGAGCGACATCGTCAATGGACTTGGCCGCACCTGCGCGTACGGCGCCCTCGGCCTGGTGCTGCTCATCCTCGGCATCGTCCTGGTGGACGTGCTGACCCCCGGGAAGCTCCCGAAGCAGATCTGGGAGGAACGCAACCGGAACGCGGCCGTCATGCTGAGCTCCGCGCTCCTGGGCGTCGGCGGCATCGTGTTCACCTCGATCTGGACGACGTACGAGGACTTCGGCAAGGGCCTGCTCGCCACCGCGGCCTTCGGCGTGCTCGGCCTGCTGCTGATGGCGGTGGCCTTCCTGGTGCTGGACTGGGTGACGCCGGGCAAGCTCGGCGCGATCGTCGTCGACCCCGAACCCCACCCGGCGGTCTGGGTCACGGCCTCCTGCAACCTCGCCGTCGCCGCCATCGTCGCGGCCTCCATCGCCTGACACCGCGCTCCCGCCGACGCCGACGCCGGCTCCGCGCCTCAGGCCAGACCGAGCGCGAACACCGCGAACCCCGCCGCCAGGACTCCCGCGACGGCCCGCCGCAGCGCCGCGGACCTGCGCCCGGCCTGCGGCGGGGTCTCGAACCGGCGGGCGTGGCGGGCGATGACGACCAGCAGCACCGCGAACACCGGCATCCAGGCCAGTCGCGCCGCGATCCAGCCCAGGCTGTCCGGCGCCGTGGTCAGACCCGCCAGGGCACCCGCGAACGAGCCCGGCACGGCCGCCGCCAGCATCGCCGTCTGGTGCCAGCACAGGATCGTCATCGCGCACAGGTTGATCACGACCACCGGCGCCCACAGCGCGGGCCGCGCCAGCAGCCGCGCCAGCCGGTCGCGCAGCAGGATCGCCGCCCCCGACTGGGCCGCCGCCAGGGCCAGCACCAGCAGCGACGGGGGATGCGAGTTGGTCCGCGCCGCACCCGGCACCCCGACCATCGACGCCGGGTAGTGGAAGACCCCCAGCAGCGCCGCGAACAGCACCGTCCCGCCGCCCAGCAGCAGCCACGCCCCGCGCCGCCCGATCCGCCCCTCGCCCCAGGACACGCCGAGCTGGTACGCGAAGAGCCAGCCCGGCAGGATGTTCAGCAGCGCGAGCCAGGACGGCACGGAGTCGGCCGGCGGCCCGTAGCGCAGGAAGTCCACCACCGCGACCGAGCCGATCAGCGGGGCCGCCGCCCAGCCGCCGAGCCGGTGCGCCGCCCGGACGCAGTACGGGGTCAGTGCGGTGACCGCCGCGTACACCCCGACGAACCACAGCGGCTGGATCACCAGCGTCGCCCCGGTCCGCAGCGTGGCCTGTGGCACCCCGGCCGCGTACAGCACGGGAGCCGCCAGTGCCCAGACGGCCGTGACTCCGAGCACCGGACGGCCCAGCCGCACGATCCGCCCCCTGAGCCACGCGCCGGTGGAGCCGGCCCGGCGCCGGAAGGACAGCACCGAGGCGTAGCCGCCCACCAGGAAGAAGATGCCGAGCATCTGGAGGACCCAGCTCGCCGGGGCCAGGGCGCCGAAGGAGGAGAGCGGGCTGGCGTTGTGCAGCCCGCCGTCGGAGTCCAGGGTGAAGCCGCCCAGCAGCCAGTGCCCGGTCGGTACGGCCAGCAGCGCGAGGGCGCGCAGCCCGTCGACGGCCCGGTCGCGGTGGGCGGGGGTCTGCCGCTCGATCCGGTCGGCGGTCCGCTTCAGCATCGTGAGCGTGCGCGGCGTCGTCATCGGATCTCTCCCTTGGCGATGGCGGCGAAGGCCGCCAGGGACCGGGTGCCCGGCGCGAAGTAGCCGGTGTGGCCCTGGACGTCGGCGGCGGGCACCCGGCGGGCCCCGAAGGCCGCCGAGGTGGGGTCGGCGCCGTGGCCGATCCCGGCGAACCGCACGTTCGGCACGTCGGCGATCCAGTCGGACGGGCCCCGGGCCGCCCATACGCGGGCCCGGGTGTGCAGGTCGGCGGCGGTGTCCGCGCGCATCCCGGGGGAGCCGAGGGCGACGACGTCGGTGGCGTCCGTGTGCCGGGCCGCGAGCCCGCAGACCACCGAGCCGTAGCTGTGGCAGAACAGCACCGGGTCGGCCGCGCCGACCGCGTCGAGCCCCTCGGTGAACCGGGCCAGCCGGACGGCCCCGGCCTCGGCGAGCCGCCCGTCGGCCGCGTCCAGTCCGACCCCGACCGGGGTGGTGTAGCCGGTCCACGCGACCACCGCGGTGCCGTCCCCGGCCGCCGCCCTCAGCGAACGGGCCATCCCGGCCGGCCCGGTGGCGGGCTTGCGCCCGGCGTCGTGGCGGGTGGCGTCGTTGTCGGAGCCCGGCACGATCACCGAGACGTGCGGCGCGTGTTCCAGGTCCCCGAACACCTCGGAGACCTGGCCCCGCCCGCGGGGGTCGAAGGCCAGGATCTGCCGGCCCGGCGCGCCGAGCGAGGCGTAGCGGGTCTCGCCCGTGGCGGCGACGGCGAGCCGGTTGGCCTCGTACCGCAGGGGGAGCGGAGCCCCGTCCAGGTTGCCCACGACCAGCGGGTGGGACCGCACGAGTTCCTGCCGGGCGGAGTCGTCCAGCCCGGCGAAGAAGCGTGCCACCTCGCGGGGAGCCGTCCCGGCCGGGTCGGGCAGCGGCCCCCCGTCCGCGGTGTCGGCCCGCCAAGCGGCCGTTCCCGGCGGCGGCCCGGTGACCGCGCTCTGGCTGTCGCCGGAGGCCCATCCCGCGGTGCCCGCGACGACGGCCACCGCCAGCGCGGCCGTGACCAGCGTCCTTCCGAAGCGGCGCATGCCCCTTCTCCTCTCCTCGTGACGAGGAGGAAGGTAAGAAGGAGGTACCGGCCCGTACGTCGGACCGTGGAGCCAAGTCGTATGTCATACCCCGGTAGGGGGTGGAGGAGGTGTCAGGCCGAGTCGCCCGGCCGGACCAGGCCCGCCTCGTACGCGAAGATCACCGCCTGGGCCCGGTCGCGGAGGTCGAGCTTGCCCAGCACCCGGCCGATGTGGGTCTTCACCGTCTGCTCGGCGAGCACCAGGTGCCCGGCGATCTCCTGGTTCGACAGCCCGCGCGCGATGAGCTCCAGCACCTCGGTCTCACGCGGTGTGAGCCCGTTCAGCCGCAGCGCCGGGTCCTTGCGCGGGGCCGGCCGCTGCTGCACGAAGTCGGCGATCAGCCGGCGGGTCACCGAGGGCGCCAGGAGGGCCTCGCCCGAGGCGACCACCCGTACCGCCGCGATCAGGTCCGCGGGCGGGGCGTCCTTGAGCAGGAAACCGGAGGCGCCCGCGCGCAGCGCCTCGTACACGTAGTCGTCGATGTCGAAGGTGGTCAGCATCAGCACCTTCGGCCGGTGCACCACCCCGGGCGGGGGGTCGAGGATCTCCCGGGCCGCCGTCAGCCCGTCCATCTCCGGCATCCGTACGTCCATCAGCACCACGTCGGGGTGCACGGTGCGCGAGACCTGCACGCCGCGCCGCCCGTCGGGAGCCTCGCCCACCACGTCGATGTCGGCCTGCGCCGACAGCAGCGCGGCGAACCCCGCCCGCACCATGGCCTGGTCGTCGACGATGATCACGCGGATGGTCAACTTGCGTCCTCAGCGGTGGGATTCAACGGCAGACGGGCGGCGACCCGGAAGCCGCCGTCGGGCAGCGGACCGGTGTCCAGCGTCCCGCCGGTCAACCGTACGCGTTCGCGCATCCCCACCAGACCGTGCCCCGTGCCCGAGCTCTCCAGCTCCACCACGGCATCGCGCGCCGGACCGTTGACCACCAGCACGAGGATCTCCTCCTCGTCGGCGGTCACCGAGACCCGGGTCGGCGCCCCCGGCGCGTGCCGCACCACATTGGCCAGCGCCTCCTGCACGATCCGGTACGCGGACAGGTCCACCGCCGGGGGAGCGGCCCCGGCCGCCTCCGCGGCCAGGGACAATTCCACCGGCTGTCCCGCCCGTACGGTCGCCTCGACGAGCTGCTGCAGGCGGCTCAGGCCCGGCTGCGGGGCCCGCTCCCCGCCGGGGCCGTCGCCTGCGTCGCCGCGCAGCACCGTCAGCAGCCGGCGCATCTCACCCAGGGATTCGCGGGCGGAGGCCGCGATGGCCGCGAACTCCTCCTGCACCGGCTCGGACATGCCGGGCAGCCGGTACGGAGCCGAGTCGGCCTGCACGGTGATCACCGACATGTGGTGCGCCACCACGTCGTGCAACTCGCGGGCGATCCGGGCCCGTTCCTCCAGCAGTGTGCGCCGGGCCCGCTCGGCCTCGCTGATGCTCTCCTGCTCGGCGATCCGCCGCTGGGCGGCGCCGAACCCGCGCAGCGCCCCGGTGAGAGCGAGCACGACCCCGCTCAGCACGAACAGCAGCGCGCTGGTGTTGATCACCCCGGCGGGCTGGAAGAAGCCCAGTACCACCCCGACCGCGCCGGTCGCCAGCCACACCCCGATCAGCGTCCGGATGGACTCGCGCAGCCCCAGGCACACCATCAGCAGCAGGTAGCCGACGATCACCATCGGCGTCCAGGGCCACGCGTGCCGGGCCACCTGCTCGGCGTGGATCAGCACCACGGCCCCGACCGTGTCCGCGGTCAGGATCAGCAGCCACGCCGCCATCGGCCGGGTCACGGCGAGCAGCAGCGGCACCGTCTGCGCCACGCCCAGCGCACCCGCCCAGCCGCCGGCTACCCCGTAGTCGTTGCTCAGCACCGCGATGGTCACCGGCACCAGCGTCACCACGAAGGCGACGGTGACGAGGTAGGGGAGCAGCCGGTGCCAGGTCCTGGGCGCCTGCGCGAACAGCGGCTCCGCGGCCCGGGCGGGCGTGCGCAGCGCCACCGCGAGCGAGGCCAGCGCACGGGGACCGCGGGGACCGCGGGGACCGCGGGAGTCGCGCGGCCCGCGGTTCTTGGCGGGGGTACGGGGGGTGTCGCTCATGATCGGTCCAGCCTATGCGCAGGCGTAGGCTGCACGCGGTCGGTCAACCGGGGAGTCGTAGGCATGGGCGGGGCAGCAGCACTCGAGAAACTGGTGCCGGTTTTCCTGGCCTTCGGCGGCGGGGTGCTGCTCGCACGCCGCAAGATCGTCCCGGCAGAGGCCTCCAAGGTCTTCGCCGACTACGCCTTCCTCTTCGCCGTCCCCTGTTACCTCTTCGGCAACATCTACGCCAGCGACCTCGGCGCCCTCTTCAATTGGCGGGCGATCGGCGGCTACGCGGCGACCGCGGCCCTCGCGGTCGTGGCGGTGGCCCTCGCCGCCACCGCCTACGGCGTACGGGAGCCCCGCGCCGTCGCGCTGCGCGTGATGGCGGGGGTCCAGGTGAACACCGCGTACTTCGCCGTCCCCGTGTTCATCACCTTCTTCGGGACGGCGGCCCCGATCTTCCCGGTGCTGCTGTTCCAGGTGTGCGTGCTGTCCCTCGTCGTCATCGCCATCATGGAACTGGGCCGCTCGGGTCCCGGCGCAGGCGGCCCCGGGCGGCGCCTGGCGCGGGCCGTCGGCGCCTCGCTCGCCACCCCGCTGGTCCTCGCCTGCAATGCGGGGATCCTGCTGAACCTGCTGTCGGTTCACGTCCCGAAGGTGGTCCTGGACGGGGCCGCGTTCGTCGGCGACAGCGCCTCCCCGGTGGCCCTCTTCGCCCTCGGCCTGCACCTGGGCGGCGTCGGCCTCGACCTGCGGGGCACCACCCGCGAGGAGGCCGCCATCCTCGTGTTCAAGTGCCTCGTCTTCCCGCTGCTGGCCTGGGCGGTGTGCGGGGCGCTCTTCGGGGTGCGCGGCGACTGGCTCACCTACCTGGTCCTGATCGCCGCGATGCCGACACCGCAGAACCTCTTCATCTTCGCCCAGCGCTACGACGTGGGCGTGGACCTCTCCGCCTCCATCGTCATCAAGAGTTCGGTGGTCTCCCTCCTGCTGCTGCCGCTCTGGATCCACGCCGTCGGCGCATGAAGCACGGCCGGGCTCGTTCCCCCGGCGCGCCCCGCTCGTTGACCCGGCATGGAGCTGCCGACCATCGCGGCGCCCGGCGTCGGGGAACTGGCCGACGCCGCGGCCGATGCCGCCTGCCACCTCTACGACGCCGTCGCCCCGTGGGGCGCCGCCGCGCCCGGCGGGTGGAGCCGGACCGCCGCCGAGGACGCCGCCGAGGCCGTCGAGACCGCCGCGCACGCGCTCACGTACGCCCATCCGCGCGCCGAGGTGATCCTCGCGCCGGTCCACACCGCCCTCGCGGACCTGCGCCGTCAGCTCGGTCTGGCCCCCGCGGACCCGCTGTCCGCCGACGGGCTCCCGGCGACGCCGCGCTCGGTCGGGAACCCGCGCCGCACCCGCTGGGTCCGCCGGCAGGTACTCATGCCACCCGCGCCCCGGCAACCGCCGTCCGGTACAACTTCCTGATGTCCGCGCCGAAGTAGGAGCTGTACGAGGTGTCGGCCGTGTCCCCGCCCGTCTTCCAGCCGCCGATGACCCCGACCACGTCTCCGGTCTCCGTCCGCGCGTCGTAGTTGGTCAGGAACGGACCGCCGCTGGTCCCGCCGGGGTAGCCGGTGCAGTCGATGCGCAGGAACGATCCGGGGATCCCGGGGTCGGTGCTGGTGAACTTCGTCGTCTTGTTCACGCACAGGCGCGGGCGCGCCGCGGACGCCGGATAGCCGATCAGCGACACCTTCGGCTGGGCGTACGCGGCGCCGGTGACCAGCCGGTTCCCGCCCACCACGTCCTCCACGGGGAAACCGTCGGCGTCCGGCCCGACTTGCGCGAAGGCCACGTCGAGGGTGGCGCCGCGGTCGGCGCCCAGGCTGCGGTAGCGCGGGTCGATCCACACCTTCGACTTCCCGGCCGTGTTCCGCAGGACCGGGAACATCCCGTACGGCTGCGGGTTCTCGGAGGTGTACTGCGGTACGAAGGCCACCTGCCGGGCGTCCGTGCCGAGCAGGCAGTGCGCCGCGCTCAGCACCAGGTCGCGGCCGGGGGAGGCGACGACGCTCGCGGTGCAGAAGTACGCGCCGCCGCCCTTCATGACGAACATCCGGCCGACGACCGGGATGCCGTCGAAGTCCTGCCCGGTTCCGTTGCCGGCCGCGGCCGCCCCGCCACGGGAGATCGGTACCGCGGAAGCCATCCGGTCGGCCGTCCAGAAGGTCTCGGCCTCGCGTGCCGACCAGCGGCTGGTCGGCGGCGGGGCGCTGCCGGCCTCGGCGACCGGCAGGGGTCCACTGGGCAGCAGCAGGGCGGCCGTCGCGGCCGCCACCGTCAACGCACGTCGCATGTCCGTCTCCTCTTCGTCGCGGATCGTGCCCAGGTCCTCAGATGGCCTGGGGGAAGCGGAACAGCCGGTCCGGGTCGTAGGTGCGCCGGACTTCTTCGAGACGGGCGAGGTTCGGCCCGTAGTAGGCCGCGCGCCAGCCGGTGAGCTTCGGGTCGATGTAGTTCTGGTACGCGCTTCCGCTCGCCCAGGGGCGCAGGTCCTGCCAGAGTCCGTCGAGCCAGCCCTGGTGCCGGGCCACCTCGGCGGCCGGCGCGGACTCGGGCCACTGGACGAGGTACTGGGCGAGGAAGGCGCTGTCGCGGTGGACGAAGGCGGTGGCGTCGGCCGCCACCCGGTTCAGCGCGCCGCCGCAGACCCCGTCGAACTGCACCACCCCGAACCCGCCGCACGGCACGCTCCGCGCGTAGCCCCGGACGGCGGCCAGGACCGCGGAGACGGCCGGCTCCGGCAGGCCGCCCGCGGGCCAGAAGTCGGAGCGGGCGGCGTACGATTCGCGGCCGAGCCGGCCCTGCGGACCGTGGCCGGGCAGCGTGCCGGGCAGCCGGCACTGGGCGGCGGTCCGCTCCAGGCAGCCCGACATGGTCCGTACGGTGTCGCCGTAGCTCCGGACGTCGAGCCGGCGCTCCCGCGCCGGACGCCCGACCAGGTCGGACAGGCGGGTCAGCTGCTCCTCCAGCTCGCGGCGCCCGTCGAGGCAGACCACCCGGACGGCGGGAACCGGGGCCGGACCGCCGTCGAGGGCGAACTCGACCTGGCTCCAGAACGGATCGGGCAGCCCGGCCAGCCAGCGCTGCCAGCCGCGCAGCACCGCCGGGGAGTCGCCGTCGGCCCAGTGGAGCTCCGCGAAGGCGCAGTCGGCGACCGGGTGCGCGCGGAAGCGGAACTCGGTGGTCACCGCGAAATTGCCGCCCCCGCCGCCGCGCAGGGCCCAGTGGAGGCCGGGATCCCGGTCGGGCCCGATCTCGCGGACGACCCCGTCGGGGGTCACCGTGGTCGCGCCGGTGAGCTGGTCCGCGGTGGCGCCGTAGGCCCTGGACAGCAGGCCCAGCCCGCCGCCGAGGGCGAGGCCCGCGATCCCCACGGAGGGACACAGGCCGGTCGGGACCGCCAGGCCGCGCCCGGCGAGGGCGGCGTTGAGGTCGCCGAGCCGGGCCCCCGCGCCGATCCGTACCTCGGAGCCGGAGCCGGAGCCGGAGCCGGAGCCGGAGCCGGAGCCGGTACCGGAACCTGCGTCGACCGACACCGCGGCCATGGCCCCGACGTCGATCACGAGCCCGGCGGCGACGGTGGACCAGCCGGCATAGCCGTGGCCGCCGCCGCGCGGCACCACCGCCGCGGCCGAGCGGCGGGCGAAGTCCAGGCAGACGGCCACGTCCCCGGCGTGCGCCGGGTAGGCCACGGCGCCCGGCGCGACGGCGTCGTAGCGGGGCTGGAAGAGCCGGCGCGCCTCGGCGTAGTCCCGGTCGCCGGGCACCACCACCCGCCCGTCGAGCGCGCGCGCCAGCGCCCCGAAGTCCGGGCCCCGGAGCCGGGGAGCCGCGCCGAGGGTGGCGAGGACGGCCGCGGTGGCGCTGGTGAGGACCTGGCGGCGGTGGAGGCGCATGCCTCCTTCCTGCCACCGCGGCGGGCGATCGGGGGGAAGGCGGGCCCACACGGGCCGAGTTGCCCCCCGAACGGCCGATCCCGGGCCGCCCTGGCGGCCGTACAGCCGATTATCTGCCTACCGGCCGGGTTTGCGCGCCAGGATGAAGCCCTGCGGGGACTTCTCGTGCGCGTCGGGCTCCCGGACGAGCCGTGCCGTCTCGGCAAGCCCGGCCGCGGCCAGCAGTTCGGCGATCCGCTCGGGCGGTGTCCAGTGCACGTCGAGGTCGACGGGGTGCCCGTAGGCGTGCTCCAGCCGGTTCTGCGCGTCACCCGCCTCGAAGGCGATCAGGGCATGACCGCCGGGCGCCAGCACGCGCGCGAACTCGGCGAACAGGGGGAGCAGTTCGCCCGGCGGGGTGTGGACGGTGGAATACCAGGCGAGGACCCCGCCCAGGACCCCGTCCGCGATGTCCAGCGCGGCCATCGAGCCGACCTCGAAGCGCAGCCCGGGGTAGGTCCGGCGGGCCACGGCCACCATCGCCGGGGACAGGTCGACGCCGAAGGCGCGTACGCCGAGCCCGTCGAGGTGCGCCGTCACGCGGCCGGGACCGCAGCCCAGGTCCGCGACCGCGCGGCCGCCGGTCCCGCCCGGACGGCCCTCGCCGCGCACGCACTCGGCGAAGGCGGCCAGCATGGCGCGGTCCAGTGGCTTGCCGGCCAGTTCCGCGCCGAGCAGCCGGGCGTAGTCGACCGCGACGGCGTCGTAGGACGCCCGTACGGCGTGCAAGTACGAGGTCTCTGTCATGCCCCTGAAAGTAGCCCGCTCCCCGCCCGGAGTCGGCACCCGTCAGGCAAAAGTCACATGACCGCCAGCGGATTGGGCAGCTCCGCCCACTGGTCGCCCGGCACACCGGGGCTCAGCCGCATCAGTGTGAGCGCCTTGGTGGGCAGCGGCCCGGTCAGCAGCGCCTCCGTGTCGGCGGTGGGCGCCAGGCCCGCCGTCGCCCGCGCGAGATCCTCCCCGAGCGCGGCCGCCGAGCCCGCCGTGGAGCCGAGCGCGCCGGCCACCAGGGACCCGAACAGCTTGCGCCGCAGCACGCCCACGTCGTCGTTGATCAGCCGGCCGGACAGCGGCGGCACCGGCAGGCCGTGGCCCGCGAGCCGGTAGGGGCTGATCCGGACGTCGGCGAGGTCGCGGTAGACGAGCCGCAGCGGGGCGCCGGCGGGGGAGAGGACCACCAGCAGGTTCTGGCCGTGGGCCTCCAGCGCCACCCCGAGGTCCAGCAGCCGCAGGCCCACGCCGAGCGCCAGCCGGGCCAGCTCGGCCCGCCAGGCCGCGGAGCCGGCGTACGGGGTGGCGGCCAGCGCGCCCAGGGGCACCACGCTCTCGCCCGCCGCGGCGTCCGCGAAGGCCTCGGGAGGCTCGCGGAGCACCGCCGCCAGGTCCGGGCCGTGGGCGCCGGCCGCACCCAGGGTGCGGGTGAAGTGCAGCCGGCCGTCGAGCCGTCCGGCCAGGGCCTGTGCGAAGTCGGACAGCGCGGCCGCCGTCTCGACGGAGTAGCCGGAGATGTCCCGTACGGAGGAGGTCAGCCGGGCGCTGAGCGCGGTCTTGACGTGCGGGCCGCCCCCGGCGGGCGCCAGCGTGCGCAGTGCCATCAGCGGATGCGCCTCGAACCCGGGCCGCACCTCCTCGCCCTTCAGCACGTGCTCGGCCTGCCACGGGTGCACCGGTACGAGGATCCGCCCGCCGTCGCGCAGGTGGTCCGGCCACTCCCCGGTGACCAGGCACTCCTCGGCCCGTACGGCGACCAGCCCGAGCTCGACCAACGGCCGGTGCTCGGGCCCGTACGCCAGCTGCTCGGCCACCGAGAAACCGGGGCGGGAGCGGCAGTTGGGGTGGTACGGGTGCCCGTCGACCACCCGTTGCTCCCACTCCCAGGTGGTCGCGGGCGGCGGCTGCGAAGCGCGCCCGGAACCTGGCTGCCCGGCCCGGGAGAGCGCCAGGGACGCGGTACTGCCGTCCAGCTCGGCGGCGAACCCCGCACCGGACACTGCCCCGAGCGGGTCCCCGGGCGGCCCCCCGAGCGCCGCCATCAGCCGGGCCGCCTGCCGGTAGGGCTTTCCGTCCAGCAGCAGCTCGCTGACGTACGGCCCGGTCGCGTAGGGATCCGGCAGCGGTCCCTCCAGCCGCGCGCCCCCGGCCAGGACCAGCACGAGGCTGTCGGCCCCCCGCTCCCGACGCGCCACCCATGGCAGCGGATCGAAGGCGAGCCCCCGCCACAGCCGGGTCAGCACGGCGGCCCGCGCTCCGGGGAGCGCGCCGGCGTACGCGCCCGCGAGGGAGGGGCGTACGCCGTCCAGCTCGGCGGCGACACCCTCCTCGGCGGGGGAGGCGGGCGGGGAGTCGGGGACGTGCACACGGGGGTTCAGGGCCCTGTTCCTCTCACGGAAGCGAATGATCACCTCATCATCGCGGATACTGAAGATCACGGCCGGTGGCACGCCCCGCGCACCTCCGGCGCTCCGGATGTACCGAATGGAACCAGTGGACCTCAACGCCGCCGCCGACGCCTACGCCGCAGCCCCGTTGCTGAGCTGCCTCCTGCGGGAGGCCGCCGAACCCGACGGGACCGGCGCCTACCGGTTGCGCGGCAGCGGGAGACTGCTGCGGGTGCACGGCGCCCGCAGGCCCTCCCGCCCCGAACTGCGCACGGCGGACGGCTGGCAGCCGCTCAGCCACACCGAACTCGTCAAACTCACCTCCGACGAACTGCGCGAATACACCGGGGTTTCCAACGACGAGCTGCCGATCGAGATCACCGACAGCCGGGAAACCATCGCGGCGCTGCTGACCGCCCGCGCCGCGGCCACGCCGGCGGCCGACCCGTACGTGCTGTCCGAGCAGTCCCTGGTCATGGGGCACCCGCACCACCCGGCCCCCAAGGCCCGCGGCGGGGCGCCCGCCGGGAGCTGGCTGCCGTACGCGCCCGAGGCCCACGCCCGGTTCCCGCTGGTCTTCCTGGGCCTGCGCGAGGACCAGGCGGCCGAGGAGGGCGGCCCGGCCGCCGGCGCCGCGGTCGACTCGCTCGCCGAGGCCCTCGACGGCCCGCGCGCCCCCGCCGGGTACCGGCTCCTGCCGGCCCACCCCTGGCAGCTCGACCTGGTCGGGTGCCGGCCGGGGGTGCGCGAGGCCTTCGAGGACGGGCGGCTGCTGCGGCTGGGGACCGGCCGGCTGCCGGTCTGGCCGACCGCCTCGATCCGGACGGTGTACGTGCCCGGCGGGGCCGCCGACCTGTTCGTGAAGTTCAGCCTCGACGTGCGGATCACCAACGACGTGCGCCGGCTGTGGCGGCACGACCTGCTGAAACTGCGTCGGACGGGCGAGGCCGTCGAGGCGGGCTTCGCGGATCTGCGCCGGTCGGGATCGAATGCCGGCTGGCTGGCCGACCGCGGCTACCGCACCGCCGCCTTCGCCTTCGAGGAGCTGGCGGTGCTGGTGCGCGACGGCCTGAGCGGACACCGGGAGCCCGGGACCACCCCGCTGCTGGCCGCCGCGCTCGCCGAGGGCTTCCCGGGCAGTCCGCTGGAGAACACCGCCGACCCCGCCGGGTGGTGGCGGGCGTACCTGCGCCAGGTGGTGCCGCCGGTGCTGGACCTGTTCGCCCGGCACGGCATCGTCCTGGAGGCCCACCTCCAGAACGCCCTGGTCGCCGTCGACGCCGAGGGCATGCCGGTGCAGGCCCTCTTCCGGGACGCGGAGGGCGTGAAACTCCTGGCGGACCTGCCGCGCGAGGCCGCCTGGCAGCGGCTGGTCTACTGCCTGGTCGTCAACCACCTGACCGAGATCGCGGGCGCCCTCGCGGAACACCACCCGGACATCGCCGCCGACCTGTGGCCGGCGGCCCGCGAGGAGTTCCTGCGCTACGACGCGGCGCGGCCCCTGCCCGAGATCGCGGCCCTGCTCGACGCCCCCTCCCTGCCGGCCAAGACCAACCTCCTGCTGCGCTGGACCCGCGCCGACGGCGCGGACGCCCGGTACCTGCCGCTCCCCAACCCCCTGCGGAGCTGATCCGTCTCCCCCGGGCGGGGGAGACGGATGGCTCTGGTGGGGGAGGCGGCGGGGCGAGGTGCCGTTCGAGGATGGGATTCCTGCTGATGGAAGGGGAGTCCTGGTGGAGCGGTGGGAGCGGCGGCAGCGGTGGGATCGGTGGGATCGGGTCGGGCGGAGAGGGGCGTACGGGGCGGCGCTGGCACTGTCGCCGTACCTGTTGATCAAGGTGTCGTGGGTGATCGGCGCGCTCCTCGGGGTGCTGCCCGTCGGCCGCGGGTTCGGCATGGCGGAGTGGGTGGTGCTCAACACCGTCACGATCGGCATGGCGGCGATCGGGATCGGGCTGTCGCTCGCGCTCGTGCGGCCGTGGGGGATGCGGATACCGGGGGCGCTGGTCGCGTTCTGCGCCTGGGTGGGGTCGGGGTTCCTCGTCTCGGTACTGCCGTTCGGCTTGATCGGTGCGTTCCTGGGTGCCGAGGGCGGTTCACCGGAGGGTGGCGGTGGCGAGGATCCGGCCATGCCGTTCTGGGAGGCCGTGCTCGTCCAGTTCGGCTTCGTCGGGATGGGGCTGGGCCTCGCCCTCGCGGTCCCCGCGTACCTGTGGCGTCGTTGGCCGGGAGCGTTCGCCGGACGCCTCGGGGACGGTCCGCGCACGAAGCCGCCGTGGGCGGCCGCCCTCGGCGCGGCGGTCGGCCTGGTCTGGCTCTACTGGGCGGCCGGCGGCAGCGTGGGAATCGCGCACCCGGCCGAGCGGACCACTGACGGATACGTGCTCGGAGCCGTCGGCGGCTTCTGGGCGCTGGCCGGATCCGCCGCCGTCTGGGCGGTCGCCCGGGCGCGCCCTCCCCGGTGGCCCCGCTGGCTGCCCCTGGTCTTCGGCTGGGTCGGGTCGGGCTCGCTGTTCGCGTGGAGCGGCTGGAAGCTGCCGATCATGGCCTACGTGGCGCTGGCGGACCCTGCCGAATTCACCCCGCCGGAGCATCCGGTCGTCGCGGTGGCGCTGAATCTCGCGGCCGTGGTGGCGGGCGCGGCGATGCTGCGGATACTCGTCCGTACGCGCGTCCGGCCCGCCGTCGCGGGTCAGGTGGATTCGGTGTCGTGGTCCACCACCGTGGAATGATCTTCCACCGTGTGTCCGACCGTTCCGCGGCCGCCCGTGGCGAGGGTCCGGCCGCCTGTCATACGGGAGTTGCCCGCCACGGTGTGCCGAACGCTCGGGCGACCGGTGGCCCCGGCACGCCCCGGCGGACAGCCAGGCCCGGACTGCCGCGATCGCCACGCACAGGACCAGCCCGGCGACGGGGGCCCAACCGAGCTGTGTGGTCAGCAAGCTGGTCGGTACACCTCCGACGCCTCCGACGACCACGGAAGCGGCGGCATTTGCACGGCGAATGGACCCCTTCGCCGAACTCCTCGCGGCCGCGGGGAAGCGCCGACGGGCGGGGCCAGTTCTGTGTCCGGTCCGGGTCGCCCATCACGGTGGTCAGCGCCACCGCGCGGGGTACGGGTTCCGGCCAAACAGGGCGGGTTGCCCGGGGCCGCCTGGCAACAGGTATAGACCAATGCTACGTTGGTCGGGCAGACCGCGCAGTCCTTGACCACCCGTCAGAGGAGAAGCCATGCCCTCCCCCGCGCGGGGCGGCGGCCCGGCCGCCACGCCCAAGTACCAGCGGATCGCAGCGGCGTTGCGCCGCGAACTCGACCGCACCGCCCACACCCCCGGCAGCCGGCTGCCCTCCGAGCGCAGCCTCGCCGCCCGTTACCAGGTCAACCGGCAGACCATCAGGGCCGCCCTCCAGAACCTGCGCGAGGACGGCCTCGTCGTCACCGGCCGCCGCGGCACCCGGTCCGCGCCCGCGGCCCGGATCTCGCAGCTCCCGCAGACCGGGCAGACCCCGCAGCACATCCCGCCGGTCCCGCCGGCACCCGACGCCGCAACCCGGGCCGCGGCCGCCCCCGCCGCGGCCCCCACCCAGAGCTGGCTGACGCTCGTCAGCGTGGCGCCCTCCCTCGCCGCCCTGCTCGGCATGCGCGGCGGCGACCGCACCCTCGTCCACCACCACCGCGAACTCGGCCCGGCCGGCGAGATCCTCCAGCACGCCGTGACGTACCTCAGCCCGCATCCCGTCGCCGTGACGCCCGAACTGGCCCGCTACCGCGACCGCGCGGCCGCGCCCGTCCGGGACGAGGACCTGCGCCCCCTGCGCCACTGGCTGGAGCGGTCCGCGGCGGCCGGGCGCGTCGCCGAGACCATCACCATGACCCGTACCAGCCACCCGCCGGCCGCCACCCCCGCCGCCGGGCTCTCCGTACGGCGCACCCTGCACGACACCACCGGGCGGCTGCTCGCCGTCACCGACCTCGCCTTCCCCACCTGGGACCGGCTGACCTTCCACCGGGACCGCCCGGCCCCGGGGTTCCTCGTCACCTGACACCCCGACGGCTGCCCGGTGGCCCGTCAGGGCGAGGGGTCGGGTGGCGTGCCCTGAGCGCGGGGGCGGGAGGACTCAGAACCGCAGGGACCACGAGTCGATGTAGCCGGTGTTCCCGGCCCGGGTGTCGAACACCCGCAGTTTCCAGACTCCGTTCGCGGTCTCGGACGAGGCGTTGACGGCGAGGACCACGCGGTAGTCCGTGGTGATCCAGTTGTCCCACTCGTCCTTGACGGGATAGGCGGTGCCGTCCGGGGCGATCACATCGATCCGCAGGTCCCCGACGTCCGGATGCCTGATGTCGATCTGCACGTCGAGATCGGCCGGGGCGCGGCCGGACACCCCGCTGACGGTGACGGGGGAGTCGACGGTCGCCAGATCGGCAACGGGGCGGTCGGTGGTGTTGGCGAAGCGCTTGCCCGGCGGCCGCTGCGTCGTACCGCTCACGTTGAGCAGCCGGTCGGTGGTTCCCGGGCCCGCGTCGATGACGGATCCGGTGCCGGCCGTCGAGGTGAGGGCGGCGGCCACCTGGGCCGGGGTCGCCGTGCGGTGGGTGGAGAGGTAGAGGGCGGCCGCGCCGGTGACGTGCGGGGTGGCCATGGAGGTGCCCGACATGGTCGTGTACCAGTCGTCGGAGAAGTACGCGGCCGAGGTGATGGAGTCGCCGGGGGCGAACAGGTCGACCAGCGGCCCGTAATTGGAGTACTCGGACCGGTGGTCGAACTCGCCTATGGCCCCGACGGTCAGCGCCGTCGACACCCGGGCGGGCGAATGGCCCGAGGCGTCGATGTTCTGGTTGCCCGCGGCGACGGCGTAGGTGATGCCGGAGGCGATGGAGCCCCTGACCGCCGCGTCCAGGACCTCGTCGGGGTCTCCGCCCAGGCTCATGTTCACGACCGCCGGCTTCACCGCGTTGCGGGTCACCCAGTCGATTCCGGCCACCACCTGCTCCGTCGTGCCGGAGCCCGTGTAGTCGAGCACCCGGACCGCGACGATCTTCGCCTGCTTGGCCACCCCGTGCGTGGTGCCCGCGACGGTCCCGGCGACGTGCGTGCCGTGGCCGTGGTCGTCTTCCGCGGTCATGTCGTCGTCGATGGCGTCGTAGCCGTAGGAGGCGCGCCCGCCGAAGTCCTCGTGCGTGATGTGCACCCCGGTGTCGACGACGTAGACGCTCACCCCCTGCCCGGCCGAGTCCGGGTACGTGTACTGGGTGTCCAGCGGCAGACGTCGCTGGTCGATGCGGGCCAGGCCCCACGAGGGCGGGTCGGGCTGGGTGGCGTCGAGCTTGAGCGTCCGGTTCTGTACGACTTCGGTGACGGCCGGGTCGGCGGCGAGGCGCCGGGCCTGGCGCTGCGTCATCCGGGCGGAGTAGCCGTTCAGCGCGGACCCGTACGTGCGGCGGACGCTGCCCCCGAATCGCTCGACCACCGCGCGGCCCTGATCGGTACGGGAGTTCGCGCGGGCCGGGTCGAGTACGACGAGATAGCTGCCCGGGACGGAATTCGGCGCCCCGGCGTAGCGGACGGAACCCTCCGGCGGAGCGGCGGCCGAGGCTCCGGTCTGGGAGCCGAGCGCGAGCGCGGCGGACAGGGCCAGCAGGGCGCCGCAGCGCCGCCATAAGTGCGGTCTCGTAGTCATGCGGCCAAGGCTGCGGCCGCTGCCGCCGAGGGCACAAGGGGGCCCGGGACGCGTGGGAACAGGAGGGAAGGGAGGGGCAGAAGCGGTGGAAGGGGGCGGCGGAGACGGCCGGGATCGCCGAGACGGCCGGGGCCGTCGGGACCTACGGGATCGCTCGCTGTCCTGCTGCCGCTCAGCGCTCCGACAGCTCGGAGGGGGCCTCCTGGACCACCCAGCCGTTGCCGTCCGGGTCCTCGAAGGACATGAACGAGTTCCAGGTCTCGCCCTTGCCGTCCTCCCAGCCCGTCGCGCCGACGCGGCGGACCGGGGAGACGTCCACACCCCGGTCCACCAGTTCCCGGCGGGCCGCCTCGATGTCGGTGACGCAGAGCTGGAGTCCCTGCAGCGTGCCCGGCGCCATCACCTTCATGCCGGGCGCCGCGGGCATCCCCTCGAGCATCGCGATCGAACACCGCGAGCCGGGCGGGGTCAGCTGGATGACGCGCATCCCGGGGGCGACCTCGTCGTCGACGTCGACCTTGAAGCCGGCCTTGTCGGCGTAGAACTCCTTCGCGCGGTCGAGGTCGGTGACGGGGACCGGGATGACTTCGAGTGTCCAGTTCATGGGGATACCGTCGCCCACGAAGTCACCGCCGCGCGCCCCGAAACGCCAGGCCGGGCCGAACTCGTCCGCCGCCGTCAGTCGGCGGCGAGGCCCGGGACGGATTGCGGGACGGATTGCGGGACGGATTGCGGGACAGGTCCGGGGCCAGGTCCGGGGGCCGGCTCGGGAGCCGAGTCCGCGACCGCGTCCAGGCCCAGCATGTCCAGGGCTTCGGATTCCTCCGTGCCCGCCGGGAGGTCGGGCGAGCTCGCGGTGGCGGGGACGCCGGTCAGGAGGGCGAGGAGGCCGGCCACCTGGACCCCGGCCTCGGCGGGGTGCCGGAACACCGCGCCCGAGGAGATCTCGTAGCGGTTGCGCCGGCCGTCGCGGACGCGCCGCAGATATCCGTCCGACTCCAGGTCCGTGACGATCGTCTGGACGGTCCGCTCGGTGAGCGCGCACGTCTGCGCGACATCCCGGAGCCGCACGGCCGGGTCCCGGGCGATGCTCACCAGAACGCGTGCGTGATTTGTAAGGAATGTCCAGTTTTCGCGACTTGCATTGCTCCCCATGCGGTCATGATGCGATACACGATTCACGTGATGCAAGACGTGAAACAGCTTTCCGGTAATTCTTGACGTACGAGCAGAAGAAGGCCACCATCTACGGCAGTCAAGGTCCCGCGCCGCAAGCCGACAAGCCCAAGGAGCGAACCCCATGCCGGTACCCGCCCCCTCCTCCCATACCGCCGACCCCCGCACCGACGCCGCCGTCCTGCCCGGCCCCCGCCGGAGCGCCGAGGCGCTCGCCCTCAGCGCGGGCCTGCCCCGGATCGACGAGCCCCGTGAGGTGGCCCCCGCCGACGCCAGGGAGCTGTCGAGGGTCTTCTTCCGGCGGCTGCATGAACTCACCGAGGGCACCCCGGAGTATCGCTACGTCCGCAACACGCTGATCGAGATGAACGCCTCACTCGTCCAGTACGCCGTCCGCCGCTTCCGCGGCCGAGCCGCCGGCGACGTCAGTGCCGGCGGCGAGATCGAGGACATCGTCCAGGTCGGCACCATCGGTCTGATCAAGGCCATCGACCGGTTCGACCCGGCCCGCGAGACCGAGTTCTCCACCCTCGCCATGCCGTACATCACAGGCGAGATCAAACGGCACTTCCGCGACACGACCTGGGCGGTGCGCGTCCCGCGCCGCCTGCAGGAACTGCGCATCGACATCGCCAAGGCGAAGGAGGAGCTGACCGCGACGCTCGACCGCTCGCCGACGGTCGCCGACCTCGCGGCGCACCTCTCCCTCACGGAGGAGGAGGTCGTCGAGGGGCTCGTCGCCGCCAACGGACACACCAGCGGCTCCCTGGACGCCCCCCAGGCCGAGCACGGCGACCACCCCTCCGAGGGCCACACCCTCGCGGACGTGCTGGGTGAGGAGGAGCCGGCGCTGGAGCGCGTCGAGGACATCCAGACCCTCGCGCCGCTGCTCGGACAGCTCACCGACCGGGAGCGCACCATGCTGCGGATGCGCTTCGGCGACGAGCTGACCCAGGCCCAGATCGGCGACGCGCTCGGCATCTCGCAGATGCAGGTGTCCCGGCTCCTCACGCGCCTCCTCGCGCACCTTCGCTCCTCGATGCTGGAGGACGCGCAACACCCGCAGTCGGCGTGAGGTGGGTCACCTTCGCGTTTGCTGAGGTTAATACCGGGCACTGGCGCCAATGGAGCGGAACCACGTCCTCCGGCCAAAACGGCCGGAGGACGTGGCGCGCACGGGCAGATCCCGTACCGCTCCACGGCCCTCCGGTCGCTTTGCGACCGGAGATCCGTTCCCGGTACGACCCGCGAGGTGTATGTGTCCACGCTCCAGGCCGAGCACGTGTACAAGGTGTTCGGAAGACGCCCCGACGACCTGACGGCCGCGGTCCGCGCGCTCCAGAGCGGCACCTGCCGCGACGAGCTGCGCGCCGACGGAACGACGGCCGCTGTGATCGACGCCACCTTCCGCGTCGAGCCCGGCCAGATCTTCGTCGTCATGGGCCTGTCGGGATCGGGCAAGTCGACGCTGCTGCGCATGCTCAACGGACTGCTCGAGCCCACCTCGGGACGCATCCTCTTCGACGGCCAGGACCTCACCGCGCTCACGCCGCGTGAACTGCGCCACGTACGGTCCACCAAGATCAGCATGGTCTTCCAGCACTTCGCGCTGTTCCCGCACCGCGACGTCCTCGCCAACGCCGCATACGGTCTGGAGGTCCAGGGCGTCCCCCGGGCCGAGCGCGAACGGCGCGCCGCCGAGGCGCTGGCGCTGTGCGGGCTCGGCGGCTGGGAGACGTCCTGGCCCGACGAGCTCTCCGGCGGCATGCAGCAGCGCGTCGGCCTCGCCCGCGCGCTGGCCACCGACGCCGACCTGCTGCTGATGGACGAGTCCTTCAGCGCCCTCGACCCGCTGATCCGGCGAGACATGCAGGACCAGCTGCTGGAACTCCAGAAGCGGCTCAAGAAGACCATCGTGTTCATCACCCACGACCTGAACGAGGCCATGCGCCTCGGCGACGGGATCGCGGTGATGCGCGACGGACGGATCGTCCAGCAGGGCACGGCCGAGGACATCCTCACCCGCCCCGCCGATGACTACGTCGCCTCCTTCATCCAGGACGTCGACCGCTCGCGCGTCCTGACGGCCGAAGCCGTCATGGACGAGCCCGATGCCCCCGCCCAGGGGGCCGCGGCTGCCGACGCCTGCGGCTGTCCGACCGTCAGCCCCGAAACCCCGCTCGCCGACCTCTGCGCGATCAGCGCCCGGGTCCCGCACCCGGTCGCCGTCACCGACGAGGACGGCTCCGTCGTCGGCTCCGTGACCCAGGACCGCCTCGTCGCCTTCATCGGCGACGAACAGCGGCCCCCGATGGCCTGCACGGAGGTGGCAGCCTGATGCCCCGCCTGCCACTCGGCGCCTGGGTCGACAGCGCCGTCGACTTCCTCCAGCGCCACCTGTCCTGGCTGTTCGACGCCATCAGCACGATCGTCACCGGGCTCTACGACGGCATCGAGACCGTGCTGTCCGCGCCCTCGCCGCTGCTCTTCGCCGGCATCCTCGCCGTCGCCGCCTGGTATCTGCGCGGACTCCTCGCCGGCCTGCTGGCCTTCGCGGGCTTCGCGCTGGTCGACTCCGTCGGCCTGTGGCAAGACGCCATGTCCACGCTCTCGCTGGTCCTGGTCGCCACCCTCGTCACGCTGGCCTTCGCGGTCCCGACAGGCATCCGGGCCTCGCGCTCCGACCGGGTCAGCGCCGCCCTGCGGCCCGTCCTGGACTTCATGCAGACCATGCCGGCCATGGTCTACCTCATCCCCGGCATCATCTTCTTCGGGGTGGGCGTGGTGCCCGGCATCATCGCGACGATCATCTTCTCGCTGCCCCCGGGCGTACGGATGACCGAGCTCGGCATCCGCCAGGTCGACGCCGAACTCGTCGAGGCCGCCGAAGCCTTCGGCACCACCCCGCGCGACACGCTCGTGCGCGTCCAGCTCCCGCTGGCCCTGCCCACCATCATGGCGGGCATCAACCAGGTCATCATGCTGGGCCTGTCCATGGTCGTCATCGCCGGCATGGTCGGCGGCGGCGGACTCGGCGGCGCCGTCTACCGCGCCATCGGCAGCGTCGACATCGGCCTCGGCTTCGAGGCGGGCATCTCCATCGTCATCCTCGCCATGTACCTGGACCGGATGACCGGGGCGCTGGGCCGCCAGGTCTCCCCGCTCGGCCGCCGCTCCCTCGCCAAGGCACGGTCCGCCGCGACCGGCGTCACCCGGCTGTGGAACCACCGCCCCCAGCCCGCCTACGCCGTCACCGGAGCCGTCGTGCTCGCCCTCGTCGCCGGCGGCCTGAACGCCTTCGGCGGCGCCGGCCGGACCGATGCGAGCGCCGCCGGCGCCGACGACGTCGGCAAGGGCCGCAAGGTCAGCATCGGCTACATCCCGTGGGACGAGGGAATCGCCTCCACCTTCCTGTGGAAGGAGCTCCTGGAGCGCCGCGGATACCAGGTCGAGGCCCGGCAACTGGAGCTGGGCGCCCTCTTCACCGGCCTCGCGGGCGGCCAGGTCGACTTCCAGACCGACGCCTGGCTGCCGGTCACCCAGTCCGAGTACTGGAAGAAGTACGGGAACAAGCTCGACGACCTCGGCGCCTGGTACGGCCCCACCTCCCTCGAACTGTCGGTCCCGTCCTACATGAAGGACGTGAAGTCCCTCGCCGACCTCAAGGGCAGGAGCGGCGAGTTCAAGGGCCGGATCATCGGCATCGAGCCCAGCGCGGGCGCGATGGGGATCCTGAAGGACAAGATCCTGCCGGAGTACGGCCTCGACGGCGAGTACAAGGTCGTCGACGGCTCCACCCCGGGCATGCTCGCCGAGCTCAAGCGCGCCTACGCGAAGCAGGAGCCCATCGTGACGGTGCTCTGGTCGCCGCACTGGGCGTACGCCTCGTACGACCTGCACAAGCTGGAGGACCCCAAGGGCGCCTGGGGCAAGGGCGACGGCATCCACACCGTCGCGCGCAAGGGCTTCGCCGCCGACGAACCGCGCGTGGCCGACTGGCTGCGCTCGTTCAAGCTCACCGAGGCCCAGCTGACCGGCCTGGAGGCAAAGATCCAGGAATCGGGCAAGGGCAAGGAACAGCAGGCGGTCCGCGCCTGGCTGGCCGAGCACCCGGAGGTCGACAAACTCGCCTGAGCCGACCGGCGGCGCCGGGGCACGGGGACGGTGCGCATTTTCGTACGCCCCCTCGTGCCCCGGCGCCCCGGCCGCCGCCCGGCGGCTCAGCCGACCGGGACCCGGTGCTTCGCCGGCGCGGAGTGCCGGGCCTGCGGCTCGGCGCCGGCGCGCGGCCGCAGCGGCCACCACAGGGAGCGACCCAGCAGCGCCGCGCACGCGGGCACCAGGACGATCGACAGGACGAAGGCCGAGAGCAGGATCCCGAGCCCCGTCGCGAAGCCGATCTGCTGAGTGGCCGAGGCCGGGCTGACGGCGAGGCTCCCGAAGGAGGCGGCCAGCACCAGCCCCGCCGTCGCGATGGCCGGCGCGGTGTGCCGCACCGCCCTGGCGACGGCCGCGCGCGCCGGACCCGGCTGCCGCATCTCCTCGCGGATCCGGTCGGTCACCAGGATGTTGTAGTCGGTGCCCAGCGCGACCACGAACAGGAACAGGACCAGCGGCAGCGAGAAGGCCACGCCCGGCTGGTCCAGCGCCCGCTGGAAGACGAGCGTCGAGGCACCCAGCGTCGCCGCGAACCCCAGCCCCACCGAGAGCAGCAGGACCAGCGGCGCGAGCAGGCTGCGCAGCAGCAGGAACAGGATGAGCGCGATCAGCGCCGCCGCCACCGGGAAGACCACCTTCAGGTCCTTGTCCACCGCCTCCGAGATGTCGGCGAACACCGCCGCACTGCCGCCGACATGAGCCTGCGTGCCTTCCGGGCGGTGCGCGGCGACCGCCTCCCGGACCGGACCGGACGCCAGGTCCCGGGCCTCCTGGCCATGCGGATCGGCGGTCGGGAACAGGTCGATCCGCGCCGCCCGGCGGTCCTCGCTCAGCACGGTCGGCGCCACCCGGCCCACCCCGGCCACCTTCGCGAGCGCACCGGCCAGCGGATCGATCCGCTCGCCGCGCAACGCGCCCCCGTCCTTCGTGACGACGAACACGCTGATCGGGTCCGACACTCCGGCGGGCAGCGCCCGGGAGATCTCGGCAGCGGTGGCCGCGGCCGCCGTACGCCCGCCGCCCGCGTCGCCCGATCCGTAGTCCATCCGCATCCCGGCCACCCCCGCGGCCAGCGCGCCGAGCAGCGCCACGCAGACGGCCGCCGCCACCAGCGGCCGCCGCGCCACCCGGTCGCCCAGCCGGGCGGCGGAGCCCGCGGGCGGCTCCTGCCTCAGGGACCGTGAGGGCCAGAACATCTTCCGCCCGGCGACGGCGAGCAGGGCCGGCATCAGGGTGAGGCTGCCGAGCAGCATCACCAGTACGGCGACCGCGATGGCCGGCCCGAGCACCCGGAACTGCCCGAAGGAGGCCACCCCGAGCGTGGCGAACGCGGCGACGATGGTCAGCGCCGCCGAGGTGACCGCCGTACCGACGCGCCCGGCCACCTCGGCCGCCGCGGCCCGCCCGGACTGGTCGGGGCGCCGGCGCAACTGCTCGCGGAAGCGGAAGAGCAGGAAGAGGAAGTAGTCGATGCCTATGCCCACCAGGACGACATTGATCAACTGCGGGGTGGACGCGTCGAGCCGGATGCCGGTGAGCATCGCGGCGCCGACGACCGTACCCGTGGCGGCGCCGCCCACGATGGTGACGACCAGCAGCGGCAGCAGCGCGGCGAGCAGGCTGCGGAACACCAGTACGTGCAGCAGCACGATCACCGCCAGCATCACGATGCCGACGACCGTGGACCGGGTCTTCTCGGCATCGACACCGTCCACGCTGTCCGCGAGCCCGCCCGTGAACCCGGTCCGCAGCCCCTCCCGCGCGAACTCGGCCCGTGCGTGGTCGCGGAAGGCCCGGTACGTGGCCTGCACCCCGGGATCCTGCGGATTGCCGGTCAGCTCCACGGACAGCAGCCGGTAGCTCCCGTCGGGAGCCGTCATGGCCGGGCTGACCCGGGGGAGTTGCGAATGGTCCCGGGCGAAGGGCGGGTCGTCCTTCGACTTGGGCATGGCGACCCGGTGCCGGGCCAGCTCCGCGGCTTCGCCGTCGATGCGCCGCTCGTCCGCGGCGCCGAGCCGCTCACCGTCCGACCTGGCCACCAGCACGGTCAGCGGGTTGGCGTCGGGCCTCGCCCCGAACCGCTCCCCGGCGATCTTCAGCGCGGCGGCCGAATCGTAGGAAGGGGGCAGGAAGTCACCGGCACTGCTCTGCGTGGCGCGGAACACCAGCGCCTGGCCCAGCAGGGCCAGTGCGATGCCGAGCACGGCCCAGCCGGCGATCACCTTCCATGGGCTTCTCGTCGAGAATCCGGTCAGGGCGCGGATCACGTGACTCCTCCGGTCTGTGCGATGGCGCCGGGGGTTCCCGGCTGATCCCAGACCATCAGGCGCGACCGGGGGAAGCGTCCGGGCACAGGAGGAGCCGCACCCCGGGACCGGGGTCCGGGCGGAGGGCGGACCAGGACCCTGGTACTGGTCCGGCCTCCGCCCACGGGCCGGCGCCGCCGGCCGGCCCCGCTGCCAGAATGGATCCTGAGGGACCGGCGGTACGCGGCCTCCGGCACGGGCCGGGAGGGGCAGCCGACGGGGGAGGAACCGCAACGATGGCCAAGGACACCGCGAGGCTGGTCTGGACGCGCAACGACGCACTGCTGGCCATCGGGGTCGCCGCGGGGGAACTGGTGGGCTTCTCGGTCGGCGGCCGGCCGGCGGGACCGCTCCTCGCGGTGAGCGCCGCCCTCGCCCTCGTGGCGTCGGCACTGGCCCTGCCGGCCCGGCGCCGCCACCCGGCGGCCGTGCTCGCGGCCGTGCTGACCCTGGGCGTGGTACCCAACCTGGCCACCCCGGGGGTGTCACCGCACTTCGGCCTCGCCCTCGTGGTCGCCCTCTACTCGGTGGCCAGGTTCAGCCGTCCCGCCGTGGTGGCCGCGGCCTTCCTCGCCACCGTCCCCATGCCGTCGGTCGGCCAGGGCGGAACGCTGCTCCCCTCCGGCTGGGGCGTCGTGGCCAACGCGGCGGCCGCCGCGCTGGTCATCGCCGGGGGAGTGGCCACCAACCGCTGGCAGCGCGAAGTCGAGGCCAACCGCGTCCTGTTGGCCGACCGGGCGGTCGCCGACGAACGGCGCCGCATCGCCCGCGAGCTGCACGACATCGTGGCCCACCACATCACCACCATGCAGCTGATGGCCGGCGGAGCCCGGGCCAACCTGGCGCACGACCCCGAGACGGCCCGCGAGGCCCTGGTCACGCTGGAGGGCTCCGGCCGTCTGGCACTGCGCGAGATGCGGCAGTTGCTCGACGTACTGCGGGCCGGGGAGGAACCGGAGCAGGGCCTGCCGGCGCCGCAGCCCGGGGCCGCGGACCTCGATCGCATCGTCGCCGAAGCCCGGCAGGCCGGGACGGACACCGGGTTCACCGTGGACGGACCGGTGCGGCCGCTGCCCCCGACCGTGGGCCTGACCGTGTTCCGGATCGTCCAGGAGGCGCTGACCAACACCCGCAAGCACGCGGTGCAGGCACGGGCCGAGGTACGGCTGACGTACCGCCCGGACGAAGTCACCGTGGAGGTGCGCGACGACGGAGCGGGCGGGCCGCAGGCGGAGCAGCACTCGGCCACGCCCTGCGGGTACGGTCTGATCGGAATGCGTGAACGAGTCGCCCTGCACGGCGGCAGCCTGGAAGCCGCCCCGTTGCGGGACGGCGGTTTCAGGGTCGCGGCCCGCCTGCCGGCCGGGTCCGGGCCGGCAGGCGACGAACGAGGGGGAGAGGGAGGGGAGCGGGAACTGTGATCCGCGTACTCATCGCCGACGACCAGCCGCTGGTGCGCCGCGGCCTGGCCCTGATCCTGGCACCCGACCCGGAGTTCGAGGTCGTGGGCGAGGCCGGGGACGGAGCCGAGGCCGTCGCCCTCGCGCAGCGCCTCGGGCCCGACGTGGTGGTCATGGACATCCGGATGCCGGTACTCGACGGGGTCAAGGCGACCGAGGAGCTGGCCCGGCTCCTGCCGGAGACCCGGGTGCTGGCCCTGAGCACCTTCGACATGGACGAGTACGTCGTCGCCGCGCTGCGGGCCGGCGCCTACGGCTTCCTGCCGAAGGACGTCTCCCCGGAGGAGCTCGGCGCCGCCGTCCGTACCGTCCACAGCGGCGAGGCGGCGGTGGCCCCGCGCCTGCTCACCCGGCTGATCTCCACGTACGTACGGGCTCCCGCGCGGCCCCCGCGGCAGCCCGCCGCCATGGCGGGCGAGCTCACCCCGCGGGAGCTGGAGATCTGGCACCTGCTGGCGAGCGGGCTCGACAACGCCGAGATCGCCCGGGACCTGGACATCAGCATCTCCACGGTCAAGAACCACATCACGGGCATCTTCGGCAAGTTGGGCGTACGAGACCGCGCGCAGGCGGTGATCGCGGCGTACGAATCGGGACTCGTGGCCGCCGGCCGGGAGTGCGGTTGATCACCAAGTGCCCGTGAGAGGACCGGAATCATCCGGGGGAGCACACCCCTGACCAGCAAGAACCCTGGATGATTCGCCCGTGCGGACAAGGCCCGGTCCATGGCAGAGTGCCATCAGCCCAACCGCGCGACCAGGGAGCCGCCATGCGCGATCCGCACCCCACGCCCCTCGTGGCCGCCCCCGCGTGCCGGCCGGAGCCGAGCCCGCTGCCCCGCTGTCCGGTGTGCGGCAACGGCCCGGAGCGGATCTCCTGGCGCCAGCGCCCCGGTCTGCCGGTGGTGCTGGTCTTCGACCCGTGCGGACACGAGCACACCTCGCCGGCTCCGCCCGTCCTGGCGGTGATGCCCGTCGTCGCCCCTGCCGGCCAGGGCTCCACCGAGGGTGGGCGGCGGGCCGGCAGCGGGCGGGAGGCCGGCAGCGGGTGGGAGGCCGGGGCGCCTGGCGGGCGGTGCGACGTCAGCCGGCCCGGGTCGGCGCGGGTGCCGTCACCGTGATGCCGATCATCCGGGCGCCCGTCTCCGTGCGCGGACGGTGACTGCTGCCCGGCGCGAAGACCACGTAGGTGCCGGCGGGGTGCCGCTCCGGGCCCTCGATCACCTCGCCGCTCAGGACGAAGTACCGTTCCTCCGCCGTGTGGACGTCGACCTCCGGCCACTCGGATCCCGGCGCGAAGTCGATCAGCCAGCCCCGCGCCAGGCCGGTCGCCGGCAGCCGGCGGCGCGTGATGCCGGGGACGACCTCGGCGGGTTCGATGTCATCGACGTGGACGACCGTCTTGAGCAGCGTCGTGTGTGAGGTGGTTTCCTTCATGGCCCCACTGTGATCCGCGCCCGCCGCGAACCCCAGAGTCCAAAAAGACGTCACCGGGTACATTCCTGCCATGAGCAGCCCGCACCGGATCGCCGTCCTCGCCGGAGCCCCCCAGACCCCCTTCGAGCTCGCCTGCGCCACCACCGTCTTCGGCCCGCCCGGCCCCGACGAGCCCGCACGCTACGAGGTCGAGGTCTGCGCCGAGCGCCCCGGGCCGCTGCCCACCACCGCCGGGTACGCCCTCCTCGTCGAGGCCGGGCTCGAAGCCCTCGACCGCGCGCAGACGGTGGTCCTCCCCGGCCGGCAGCCGCCCGGCTCGACCGTCTCCCCGGCCGTCCTCGACGCCCTGCGCGCCGCCCACCGCCGGGGCGCCCGGATCGCCTCCCTGTGCACCGGCGCCTTCGTGCTCGCCCAGGCCGGACTCCTCGACGGCCGCGCCGCGACCACGCACTGGCGGCACGCCGACCGCCTGGCCGCGGCCTTCCCCCGCGTCAGGGTCGAGCGGGACGTGCTGTACGTGGACCACGGCGACCTCGCCACCAGCGCCGGCACCGGCGCCGCCATCGACCTCTGCCTGCACCTCGTGCGCCGGGACCACGGAGCCGCGTACGCCGCGCGGGTCGCCCGGGGCATGGTGCTGCCCCCGCACCGCGAAGGCAGCCAACTGCAGTTCGCCGAGCGGCCGTCCGCGCCCGTCCGCACCGACGACTCCCTCGCCCCGCTGCTGGAGTGGGCCGGGACCCGGCTGGGCGAGCGGCTCACCCTGGACCGGCTCGCCGCGCGGGCCGGGCTCTCCGGACGCACCCTCGCCCGCCGCTTCGCCGACCAGCTCGGCACCAGCCCCGGGCAGTGGTTGCTGAGCCGGCGCATCGAGGAGGCCCGGGTGCTGCTGGAGGGCACCGATCTGCCGGTGGAGGCCATCGCCGAACGGGTCGGCCTCGCCTCCGCCGTCAACCTCCGCCGCCGCTTTCGCACCGCGCTCGGCACCACCCCGGGCGCCTACCGCCGCACGTTCGGCTCCGTACCGCGATAGCGGCGCACTGCACGGGAAGTGGCGAAGCGTCAGTCAAGGGCGCAACTTACCTCGGGAGGCAGATGTACATGCACGCCACCGGAGGCACCCAGGACGTCGCAGGCGGGGCCCCCGGGGTGGTGGGTGTGGCGCTGGCCGTCGGCGTGGGGGACGCGGCGGCGGCCGTCGGGGTGGGGGACGCGGCGCTGGCCATCGGGGTGGGGGATGCGGCGCCGGCCGTCGCCGTGGGGGAAGCCACCGGGGCGATGCAGGTGACCTTGTCACGCGGTGTGTAGTGGGTGCGGAAGGTGTCCCGCCCGACCTCACGGCCGTCTCGTACGAGGAGGCGGTCGACCTCGACGTCGAAGCCTTCGTACGGGGTCTGCGCCTCGCAGTCGGGTCCGGAGGCCTCCCGCGCGGCCGGCTGGGTGATGTGGGCGCGGGGCCCTCGGACGGCTCGCACGGCGTCGAAGCGCTTCGTGCCGAGGAAGGTGATCGTCACCGAGTGGTCGGTGGACCGGGCCTGGATGTAGATCGGGTGGCCGGAGTCGTTCAGCCAGCGCAGGTCGAGCGTGCCCCAGGCCACGGTGGCCTCGCGGCCTTCCGGGTACCGCTCGATGTAGAACGAGTGGGCCCCGTGCTCCAGCGGCTTGACGCCCGCGAAGAACAGGGCGTTGAACATGGTGGTCGCGACCGCCGAGACCCCGCCGCCGGGGGACTTCACGTACCGGCCGTCATTGATCATGATGCCGTCGACGAAGCCGTTCTCCGGCGTCCGCTCGCCGACCGTCTTGTTGAAGCTCCAGGCCTCGCCGGGCAGGACGACGTTGCCGTCGATCCGTTCCACGGCGCGCCCGATGTTCGTGGTGCGGTAGGGGGCGGCCGGGAACTTCACGGTGAAGGAGGACATCTCCTCCTTGATCCCGAGCCGCCGGGCCGCCTCGGGTATGAGGCCCGATGCCGCGGGCGGTACGGCCGCCGCGTCCGGCCTGGCCGCACCGTCTCCCGACGCCGCGTGCGCGGGGGTGCCGACGATGCCGCCGAGGCAGAGGGCGACGGCCATGCCTGCGGCCGCGAAGGCGGCCCGCCAAGCGGTGCGGGTGCTGTGGGGGCGTCGCATGTCTCTCCCGGGCGTGTCGGCGCGAATGGGATCAATCATTCACCCTTATGTCCAAAATCAGGCAAAAATGTGGTTCTCCACACGTCTCGCCGCCCGCTCCGGGGCGTGCGACATGATCGACGGTGTGGAACCCGGGGCCGACGGTTTCGGCCGCGCTTCCGTGTGTACGAGGGGCCGGTCGCGACCCCCTACGGACGCCGGGCAGGTGGCGGCGCCCGCCGGCGGTCCGGCCGGCCCGAGGCGAATGGCTGCGCCGGCAGCTCAACCACCGCTTCGCGAGCGGGACGAACGCTGTGGCCGGCCCCTCCCGGCCGTACGACCACCCGAGCCGCCTTCAGCGCAGTGGGATGCTCAAAGATGCTCGATCTGAAGCAACTTCGAGCAACTTCCTTCAAATGGGCCCCGTGGAGCGCTATCTTGCCGGGAGCATGCCAAAGCGGTGTGTCCGTGACCCGGACCGCACGAGGAGCTGCCCGATGAGCCCCATGACCCCCATGAGACTGATCCGCATCCGCAGGAGCCGGCCCCGGGGGCCGGGCAGGCGCCGCACCGCGGCGCTGCTCGCCGCCGCCCTCGCCGTGGCGGGGCTGGCCGCGGCGGGACCGGCCGTGACGCCCGCCAAGGCGGCCTCCGCAGCCCCCCCGGCCACGGCCGGCAACGTCACCGGATTCACCCGGTCCGGGAACACCTTCACCGTCACCGCGTCCAGCGGCGCCAAGGCCCGGGTGGTCGTCGCCCGCGCGGACATCTTCCGGCTCTGGCTCTCGCCCGACGGGGCCTTCACCAACGACCCCGCCGGCTCCGACCTCGCCCCGACGACCGACTTCGGCCCCGTCAGTCCCGCTTACACCGACGCCGGCGCGTACTACCGCATCACCACCGGGGCCCTGTCCATCCGGGTCAACAAGTCGCCCCTGCAGTTCTCCGTCTATCGCGCCGACAACTCCACCCTCGTCTGGCAGGAGACCCAGCCCACCTCCTGGACCGGCGGCCAGACCACCCAGTACCTCGCCCGGGGCGCGGACGAGCAGTTCTACGGGACCGGCCTGCGCCTGGGCGAATGGGCGCTGCGCGGCAAGACCGTACCGGTGGCCGTGGACAACAAGTGGCGCGAGAACAACAACGCCAGTCCCGCGCCCTTCTACATGTCCACCAACGGCTACGGCGTCATGCGCAATACCTGGGCCCCGGGCTCCTACGGATTCAACGCCCCCACCACCCTCACCCACAACGAGAGCCGTTTCGACGCCTGGTACTTCACCGGCGGCTCCCTCAAGTCGGTCCTCGACGCCTACACCGACGTCAGCGGCAAACCCTTCATGGCCCCGATGTGGGGCTTCGAGCTCGGCAACGCCGACTGTTTCAACGCCTCCAATCCCGACTACCAGGGCGACCACAACCGCCTGCGTCACCAGACCACCCCGGACGTGGCCGGTTACGCCGCCGACGCCCGCGCCGCCGACATGCCCTCGGGCTGGTTCCTGCCCAACGACGGCTACGGCTGCGGCTACACCGCTCCGCTGAAGTCCACGGTCGACGCGCTCAAGTCCAAGGGCTTCCAGACCGGGCTGTGGACCTCCACCGGCCTCGGTTCCATCACCGACGAGGTCTCCGTGGCCGGCACCCGCGGAGTCAAGACCGACGTGGCCTGGATCGGCAGCGGCTACAAGTACGCCTTCAACGGCGTCCAGCAGGCCGTCGACGGCATCGAGAAGAACTCCGACGCCCGCCGCTACGTCTGGACCGTCGACGGCTGGGCCGGCACCCAGCGCAACGCGGTCGTCTGGACCGGCGACACCAACGGCACCTGGGACGACATGCGCTGGCACGTCCCCGCCATCACCGGCGCGGGCCTGTCCGCCGTCAACTACGCCTCGGGCGACATCGACGGCATCTTCGGCGGCAGCCCCAAGACGTACGCCCGCGACCTCCAATGGAAGGCCTTCACCCCGGCCTTCATGACCATGTCCGGCTGGGGCGCGACCAACCCTGCGGCCGGCTACCAGGACAAGGAGCCCTGGCGGTTCGCGGAGCCGTACCTGTCCATCAACCGCAAGTACCTCCAGCTCAAGATGCGGCTGATGCCGTACCTGTACTCGATGAGCCGGGTCGCGCACGAGAGCGGCGTGCCCAGCACCCGCGCCATGGTCCTGGAGTACCCCGACGACCCGGTGGCCCGCGGCAACCTCACCAGCGGTCAGTTCATGGCGGGCGACTCCTTCCTCGTCGCGCCGGTCGTCTCCGACACCTCGGTACGGGACGGCATCTACCTGCCCGCCGGGACCTGGACGGACTACTGGACGGGCAAGACGTACGCCGGACCGGGCTGGCTCAACGGCTACCGGGCCCCGCTCGACACCCTGCCCCTCTTCGTCAAGGGCGGCGCGATCGTTCCGATGTGGCCGCAGATGAACTTCACCGGCGAGAAGCCCGTCTCCACCCTCACCTACGACATCCACCCGCGCGGAACCTCCTCCTTCAGCCTGTACGAGGACGACGGCCTCACCCGCGCCCACGAGTCCGGCGCGTACGCCCGCCAGAAGGTCGACGTCACCGCCCCGGCCACCGGCTCGGGCACCGTCACCGTCGCCGTCGGCGCCCCGACCGGCAGTTACACCGGCAAGCCGGCCGCCCGCGGCTACGAGTTCACCCTCCATGTGGCCACCGCCCCCGGCACGGTCACGGCGGACGGCGCCGCGCTCGCCCGCCAGTCCTCGAAGGCCGCCTACGACGGGGCAGCGACCGGCTGGTACTTCGACGCGGCCGACCGCGGGGGCATCCTCTGGGTCAAGACCGGCTCGAAGTCGGGCGCGTTCACCGTCACGGCCACCGCCACCACCGTCCCCGCGGCCGATCCGATCCCGGCGGGCTCCGCCCCGATCGCGCAGTCGGCCTGGACCCTGGTCTCCGCCGACAGCCAGGAGACCGGCGCCGAGAACGGCGCCGCCCGCAATGCCTTCGACGGCAACCCGGCCACGATCTGGCACACCGCCTGGTCCTCCGGCACCCCGGCGCCGCTCCCGCACGAGATCCAGATCGACCTCGGCGCCCGCTACACGGTCGACGGCCTCGGCTACCTGCCCCGGCAGGACGGCGGTGTCAACGGCCGGATCGGCGGCTACGAGGTGTACGTCTCGGACACCACCGCCGACTGGGGGTCCCCGGTGGCCGGCGGCACCTTCGCCGACACGGCGGCCCGCAAGGACATCACCCTGGCCGCACGGACCGGCCGCTACCTCCGCCTCAAGGCCCTGACCGAAGCCGGCGGCCGCGGCCCCTGGAGCAGCGCCGCCGAGATCACGCTCACCGGGCGGGCCGCCCCGCTCCCGGCGGACGCCACCCTCGTCAACGCGGCCTCCGCCGCATGCCTGGACCTTCCGTACAGCGCCACCACACCGGGCACGGAACCCGCCCTGTACACCTGCCACGGCGGGCCCAACCAGCGCTGGACCCTCCAGGGCGACGGCCGCCTGACCGGCCTCGGCGGAGTCTGCCTGGACGCTACGAGCCCCTCGCAAGTCACCATCCAGACCTGCAACGGCAGCTCCGGCCAGACCTGGCAGGCCGGCCCCCAGTCCAGCCTGCGTACCGGCGGGCAATGCCTGGCCCCCGTCGGAGGCGGCAGCGCCAACGGCACCAAGCTCACCCGCGCCGCCTGCGACGACTCGGCGGCTCAGCGCTGGACCTTCACGCCCTGATCCCGACGCCCTGATCCCCACGCCCCGATCCCCACCCCTGACCGCCCCCCACGGCCGATGGGTCGGCACCCGTCCCCTTCTCCCCTCGTCACGGTCCGGACCGTGACGAGGCCGGGGACGGGTTGCCGCCCGGTCTCTGTGAAGACCATTGTTCACGCTGACACCCAAGTCAATCCTCCGATTTGCTCCCAACCCCCAAGTGTTAGCTTGGGGGTTCATGACCCTCGACGACCTCCGCGTCTTCGTCGCCGTCTGCGGGGCCGACAGCCTCAGCGCCGTCGCCCGCGACCTCGGCCGCACCCAGTCCGCCGTCAGCCAGCACGTCCGCCGCCTGGAGAAGCAGACCGGCGCGGTCCTCCTGGAGCGCCACGCGCGCGGGGTGGTCCCCACCGAGGCCGGGCGGATCCTGTGGGCGGCCGCAGCCGACGGGATCGCCGGCCTCGACGGTGCCCTGCGCCGGCTCGACGACCTCGTCCGCGGCGGCGCCGGCTCGGTCCGCGTCACCACCGGCGCCACGACCGTGCGGCACTTCATGGCCGAGGCCGTCGTCACCTTCCGCCGCGGGCACCCTCGGGTGAGCCTGGAGTTCCAGACCGAGAACTCCAGCCGCAGCTGCTTCAACGCCCTCGCCGCCGACGACCTCGACCTCGCCTGGATCACCATCGGCGCCCCCGTCCGCGGCATCGAACAACGCCCTGTCATGCACTTGCCCTGGGTGCTCGCGGTCCGCGCCGACGACCCCCTCGCCGCTCGGCCCCGCATCGAATTGGCCGAGCTGGCCGCCGTCCACCACATCCGGCTGCCCGAGAACTCCGCCTCCCGCGCCCACCTCGACGCCGCCCTCGCGGAATCCGGCATCCGGATCGCCTCCGACACCAGCGTCGCCGACTGGGACACCGCCCTCCTGCTGGCCGAACTGGGCCTGGGCCACGCCGTCGTGCCCGCCCTGCCCGGCTGGCAGGTCCCCGGCACCGACGGCCCGCTGCGCCTGGTGCCCGTCCCCGCGCTGCCTCCCCTCGCGGTGGGCTGGGCCGTGCGCCGCTGGACGGCCCTCAGCCCTCCGGCCCGCGTCTTCGCCGACGAGGTCGCCCGAAGCTGCCGAGCGCGGGCCGCCGTCCCCGGCGGATGATGGAGGGACCAGGACCGGGCGGTGCGCCCGGCCCGGCAGAGGAGGAGGTGTACCTGCCATGGCGGAGCACGAGGGCGGTCCGTCGGCGCGGGAGCTGGAGGAGGGCCGACTGCTCAAGGAGCTCGAGGCCATCCACCGCACGCGCCACGAGACCCTGCTGCACGGGTCCAAAGACGCGCTGGTCACGCACACGCAGCGGATGAACGAGCTGGAGCACGAGTACGTGCGCCGCCACCCGGAGCGGGCCCAGACACCGGGCCGCACGCGCTCCGGCGCCCGTGCCCGTACGGCCCCGGACCAGGAGGACGGCCACCCGTAGCGGTCCGTGGGCCGGTCCACTGGTCCGTATTGCCCTGAGTAGCCAAATTTGCCTCATGTGAGACAAAAACGTATCGTATGAGGCGAAGGAGGCTCATCATGGTGCACGAAAACGAACTGCTGGACGGCGCCGCCCGCGTCCTCGCCGGCGACCACAGCGCCTCGATGGCCCACATCGCCGCGGGCATCGGGACCAGCCGCGCCACACTGAGCCGTCGCCACGCAACCCGCGAGTCACTGCTCAAGGCCGTCGCCGTCCGGGCGATCGAGGTGGTCGACGGCTGTCTGACCCCGGCCGACCTGCCCGCGGACGCCGACGGCGCGGCCTTCGACGCCGCGCTGGAGCAGCTCGTCACCGACCTGCTGCCCGCCGTCCACCTGTACGGGTTCACCTCGCGCGACGCCACCGTGCTCGCCGATCCCGAGTTCCGGGCTGGCATCGAGCGCCAGGACCAGCGGGCCCTGGCCTTCTTCGAGTTCGGCCAGCGGCTCGGCCGCCTGCGCGCCGACATGCCCCCGTACTGGCTCTGGTACTCGCTCTGGGGCCTGCTCGACGCCGCCGCCGAAGGCGTACGCGACGGGCACCTCGCCCCCCGCCGGACCGGCCGTCTGGTCCTGACCTCCTTCCTCGGCGGAACCCGGGCCTCCGCCGCGTAGTCCCGCCGGGCAGCCCCAGCACAGCCCTGCGCACCCCTCCCGAACGGAATCTCCATGCACACCCCCACGCCGGATCCGCGCCGCTGGATCGTGCTCGCGATCCTCTCCGGCAGCCTCCTGCTCATCTCGATGGACACCACGATCCTCAACGTGGCCTTCCCCTCGCTCGTCGGTGACCTCCAGCCCGGCGCAGTGCAGCAGCTGTGGATCATCGACATCTACGCGCTCGCCCTGTCCGGCCTGCTGGTCACCGCCGGCGCCCTCGGCGACCGCTGGGGGCGCAAGCGGCTGCTGATGGCGGGCTTCGGCATCTTCTCCGTCGCCTCGCTCATAGCCGTGTTCTCCACCGAGGCCTGGCACGTCATCGCGGCCCGCGCCCTCCTCGGCATCGGCGGCGCGGCGATCATGCCGTCCACCCTGTCGATCCTGCGCAGCGTCTTCACCGACGCCAAGGAACGCGCCTTCGCCCTCGCCGTCTGGGCCGCCGTCTTCGGTGGCGGCATGGCCTTCGGCCCGGTCGTCGGCGGCCTCCTCGTCCAGGACTACGGCTGGCACTCCGCCTTCCTCCTGAACCTCCCCGTCGCCGCCGTCATCGTCGCGGCCGGCCTGCGCTACCTCCCCGAATCCCGCTCCCCGCGCTCCGCCGGCGCCTGGGACTGGTGGGGCGTCGCCCAGTCGATCGTCGGCATGCTCGCCCTCGCGGGCGGCATCAAGCAGCTCGGCAAGAGCGGCATCGCCGACCCGCTGCCCTGGGCCCTGCTCGTCATCGCCGCGATCACCCTGACCGTCTTCGTCCGCCGCCAGCTGCGCCTGGACAACCCGCTGCTCCAGGTACGGCTGTTCACCAAGCCCGCCTTCAGCGTCGCGGCGACCGCGATCTTCCTGCCCATGGTGGGCATGGGCGCGATCCTCTTCCTCGTCACCCAGTGGTTCCAGTACGGCCAGGGCTACACCCCGCTGGAGGCGGGCCTGCGCCTGCTGCCCGCGCCGCTCGCCCTGATCTGCGCCTCGATGATGGCCCCCACCCTCATGCAGCGCTTCGCGATCCGGCACGTCCTGGGCGCCGGCCTGGTGGTGCTGGCCGCGGGCATGGCCCTGCCGTGGACCCTCCAGCAGTTCACCGATCTCGGCTACCCGGCCTTCGCCGTCGCCCTGACGGTCATCGGCCTGGGCGCCGGCCTGGCGACCACGGTCGCCTCGGTGACCCTGATGTCCTCCGCCCCCGCGGACGAGGTGTCCAGCGCGGCCGCCATCGAGGAGACCTGCTACGAACTGGGTTCGGCCATGGGCGTGGCCATCCTCGGCTCCACGGCCGCCGCGCTCTACCGGGGCAACCTCCCGGCCCTCGACCTGGACGGCCCCACCATGAGCGCCGTACGGGACTCCGTGGGCGAGGCGGCCCACACCGCCGAGCGGATCGGCGGCGAGGTCGGCGGCGCCCTCCTCGACGCGGCCTCGCACGCCTACACCCTGGCGATCACCCCGGCGTTCCTGCTGGCCGGAGCCCTCGCCGTCGCCGCCGCGGCCACCACCTGGTCGCTGATCCCGCGCGACCTGCAACCGACCGAGAACCACTGACGCGGGTCCCGGCGGCGGCGCTCAGGAGGCCGCGTACGTCCAGAACTCGCGCATCAGGGCCGGCGGCGTCGGGCTGCTCAGCTCCAGCTGGGTCAGCAGGATGCTGACGGCCCCGGTGGACGGGGTGACGTGCGCGGCCGTTCCGGTGCCGCCGACCCAGCCGTAGCGGCCCGGCACGTTCCACGGGTCGACGGGCGCGACGTCCACCGAGCCGCCGAAGCCCCAGCCCTGGCCCTCCAGGAACAGCTCGGCGCCGGCCCGCTGCGCGGGGGTGAGCCAGTCGGTGGTCATCCGCCGCACCGAATCGGCCGACAGCAGCGGGCCGCCGCCGTCGAGCAGCATCCGGGTGAAGGCGTACAGGTCGTCCAGGCTCGACACCAGCCCGCCGGTGCCGGACGGAAAGGCCGGCACGCTGCTCCACTGCCCGTCGGGGGCGTCGATCAGTTCCGGGCCGCCCCGGGGTCCGGTCCGGTAGTAGCCGGTGAAACGCCCGCGGCTGCCGTGCGGCACGGCGAACCCCGTGTCGGCCATGCCCAGAGGCTCGAAGATCCGCTCGGCCAGGAACTCCGGCAGCGAACAGCCCGCCACCCGCGCGATCAGCACCCCGAGGACGTCCGAGCAGGTGTTGTACAGCCAGGCCTCGCCCGGCTGGTGGAGCATCGGGATCCGTGCCAGCGTCGCCATCCATTCGTCCGGCGCCGCGATGAGCTGCGGTTGCGGCGGCCCCTGCCTGAGCTCGCTGAACAGCAGCCCGACCGCCGGGAGCGAGAAATCGGACGGGAACCCCCAGCCGGCCCGGAAGGTCAGCAGGTCCGCGACGGTGATCGCGTGCTCGGCCGGGACC
Organism: Streptomyces sp. NPDC060028; assembly: GCF_042736725.1. Taxonomy (NCBI): domain Bacteria; kingdom Bacillati; phylum Actinomycetota; class Actinomycetes; order Kitasatosporales; family Streptomycetaceae; genus Streptomyces; species Streptomyces sp. NPDC060028. The sequence continues at coordinate 180,421 of NZ_JBHWVJ010000003.1, forward strand.
ACGTCGTCGACCGGGCTCGCCGGGGTGCGTACGACCACGGGCGAGGCCAGCTCGGGCAGCCAGGGGGCCACGGGATCGGTCAGCGCGAACCGGCCCTCCTCCACCAGCATCATCACCGCCACGGCAGTGACGATCTTGGTGATCGAGGCGACGCGGAAGAGCGAGTCCCGGACCATCGGTGCGCTGCCCTCCGCGTCCGCGCTGCCCACCACCGCCACCTCGACCTCGTCGCCCCGGGCCACCAGGGCCACCGCCCCGGGCAGCGAACCGCTGCTGACGTGCCGCTCCAGGATGTCGCTCAAGCCGGTCAAGAGTCCGCCTTTCCGTCGGCGCCGCCCCGGGACTCCCAGAGCGCGCAGTGGTGTTCGGCCGATGCGTCCACCGGGTGGATCCCGGCCGGCCCCGGAGCCAGCGACTGCACGGAGGCCGGCGAGGAAGCCTTCCACCGCGGGACCCCCGGCCCGTTCGGATCGCCCGTCCGCGCGAACCGGACCCAGTAGCCGGCCATCCGGTCCGCCAGCGCCCGCTGGGGCCCGCTCAGGGCGAACGGCGTGTCGAACAGGTAGGTCAGTTCGAATCCGTGCGAGGCGCCGTACGGAAAACCGGGGACCTCCGGCAGCCCCGTGTAGTTCGGCGCGTCCCGGTCGTCGAACCGGTAGAGGTACGTCGGCACGTGCCGCCCCAGTGCCAGGCCGTCGCGCAGCGTCGGGCACACGAAGGACACGTCGGTCAGCGCCGTCGCCAGCGCCAGCGCCGGCGTCGGGTACGCGGAGGCCGGATAGGCCGCCTCGACGATCGGGGCCGACTCCCCGAACGACGTGTACAGCCGGGCCCGGTAGGCCTGCTCGTCGGCGACCGGGTACACCGCCAGGGTCTGCCCGAGGAAGATCCGCATCTCGTCGCGGTCGGCGCCCTGGATCACCGGGACCCGGTGGAACCGCCCCTCCCGCAGTGCCCGCCGCGGTTCGACGGGCAGCAGCGCATTGCCGTAGGAGACGAGGGAGAACCGCTGCATCAGCTCGGGCGTCGCCAGCTTCCCGGTGTCCAGGCCGCGCAGGCACTCCAGTTCGGCGGCGGGCTCCGGCCGGCCGCAGCCGAGCCGGGCCGCCGCGGCGGCCCCGTCCGCGACCGTGCGCCGCTCCGGCACGAAGGGCTCGTACGCACCCAGTTCCGGCAGCAGGGCCCGCGGGGGCATCGTCGTCGAGCAGGAACCGCTCTGCACGATCGCCCGGTGGAACAGGCCGGCCGAGGCGGGGGAGGTCAGGTGCATGCAGACGCTGAGCCCGCCGGCCGACTCGCCGAAGACGGTGACGTTGCCCGGGTCGCCGCCGAACGTGGCCGCGTTGGCCCGCACCCAGCGCAGCGCCGCCTGCTGGTCGGAGAGGGTGGAGTCGGGCGCCCCGCCGAGCGCCGGGTGCCCGAACAGGCCGAAGACGCCGAGCCGGTAGTTGACCGTGACGACCACCGCCCCGCCCGCGGCGGCCAGCCGCTGCGGCCGGTACAGGTCCCCGGCGCCGTTGACGAAGCCGCCGCCGTGGAACCAGACCATGACGGGCCGCCGCACCCCGGCCGCGGGGCCGGTGACATTCAGGAACAGGCAGTCCTCCGAGCCGCTCGGCCCGCCGGGCCCGATCGCGGGGAACTGCACGCAGCGGGCACCGGGCGCCCCCGCGTCCCGGACACCGCGCCAGCGCGGTACGGGCACCGGCGGCCGCCAGCGCAGCGCCCCGACCGGCGGCGCGGCGTACGGGATGCCCTCGAAGGTGCGGTACCCGGGATGCGCCCGGCCGCGTACCGCCCCGCGGTCGGTCTCCACCACCGGCCGGTCCGCGGCCCGGGCGCCGAAGGCCGGCCCGGCCGCCGACAGCAGCAGCCCCGCCAGCAGGGCCCGCACGGCCCGCCGTACGGCCGCCCTCACCGGCGCCTCGTCAGCACGCCCCGTACGAAGGCGGCCTGCCCGGCGTGCTGGAGGTCGTCGCCGATCACGCTGACCAGCCGCACGCCCAGGGTCACCGGCGGATCCCAGGCCTCGTCGACCACCCGGTCCAGATCGGCGGCGGCCACCCCGCGCAGGAACTGCCCGGTCTGCGCGTGGACCGCGTCGAAGTACCCCAGCAGCAGTTCGCCGGAGTCCACGCGCACGGCCCCGGCCTGGCGCGCCGTGTGCCCGTACCCCGTCGCCCCGGCGGGCAGCGCCAGCGCGAACCGGTCCGCCCAGCCCTGGGCGGACCACACCTGCTCCAGCCCGCCCGCGTCCGCCACGTGGTCGTCCTGGATCCGGGTGAGGTGCCACACCAGCCAGGCGATCGAGTTCGCCCCCGGATCGACGCGCGCGTTCAACTGTTCGCCCGACAATCCCTCGACCGCCTCGTGCACCACGTCGCGGATTCTGCCGAACGCGTCGGCCAGTACTTCCGTGCCCTTCATGCCTCCACCATGCCCACGCCGGGCGGAAGTCACCGGGGCGGCGGCGCGGGAGACCCCCGTTTGCCCGCCCCGAATGGCGCAGTGCGGCGAAGTGCCGCTGAATATGACAAAGCGTGCGATACCCGTAACGCACGACGACCGGCGCGCAAGGCGTGCCCGCGCGTCGGTGAACGGAGCTTTCCATGGATGACCCCATCAGGCTCGCCGCGACGGAACACGAAGACCCCGGACACGAAGCCCCGCGGGCGGCCGAGGCGGCCCGCCCCGTCCACGAAGTCGGCGAGAGGGCCGCCCTGTTGGGCGAACACGCGCACGAGGGGGAGGAGACGGACCTCACCCCGCGGGCCGCGCCCCGAGGCTCCCGCGCGCTGCGCCACCTGCTGCGCTGGCCGGTGGCGCTCGCGCTGCTGGTCTGCGGGGCACTGCACCTGCCCCGGTACCCGGCGGGCGTGTCGGCCGGTGACCCCGGGGTGCTGCCCGGCCTTGCGGTCGCCGTGCTGTGCCTGGGGCTCGGCGCCCTGCTGGCGGTGCGCGACACCGCCGCGGTGTGGCGGACCGGGGCCGTGGCCGCCCTCGCCGTCGCCGTGCTGCACGTGCTGGGCGGGATCGTCGGGTTCGACCCGCCGCCGGGTGCGGTCGGCGGGTCCGCGGACTGGACGGACGTGACGGCCGTGCTGTGCGCCGCGTCCGCGGCCGTGCTGGCGGGCCTGGCCCTGCAGTACCGGCCGCGGCGCGACGGAACCTGATCCGGGAAGGGGCCCGGGCGACGCCGTGCGGCGGGTCACGCGAGCACGTTCACCAGCCGTGTGAACACCCCGGGCAGCCGGGCGGCGAGCGGCACGATGCGGCGCGCGAGCGGGGGCTGCCCACGGGCCCAGAGCAGGGAGGCGGTGAGGGTGCGGTAGCTGCGCGAAAGCTCCCGCCAGGCCCGCTCGTACTCCTGCGGCCGGCCCGCCCGTACGCACCGTACGAGCTCACCCGCCGCGGTCACGGCCAGGGTGAGCCCCTCGCCGGTGAGGGCGTCGACGTACCCGGCGGCGTCCCCCACGAACAGCACCCGCCCCGCCACCCGCACCCGGGCCCGCTGGCGCAGCGGTCCGGCGCCGCGCACCGGCGCGCCGGGAGCCGCGGGCAGCCGGGCCGACAGCAGCGGGAACCGGGCGAGTTGTACGTCGAACGGGGCCTGCTCGCAGGTCAGCACGGCCACGCCGATCCGGTCGGGCCCCAGCGGGGTCACGTACGCCTCGGCCCGCTCCGCCCAGTGCACCTCCACGCAGTCGCTCCACGGCGCCACGGCGTAGTGCCGGCGCAGGCCGTAGCGGGCCGCCCGGCCGGGCACGGGCGGCGCGGTCAGGCCCAGTTCCCGCCGGACGGGGGAGTGCAGACCGTCCGCCGCCACCAGGTAGCGGGCGGTCAGGCCGGCCGCGCTGACCGAGTCGGGGTCCTGGCGCACCTCGTCGATCCGGCGGGGGAGCACCCGTACGCCCAACTGCGCGGCCCGGTCCGCCAGCGCGGCCTGGAGCGCGGTGCGCCGCGCGCCGAGCCCGGGGCCGGTGCGAAAGCGCCCCTCCGCGTGGCGCCCGGTGACGCCGTCGAGGTAGCGGATGCCGTGGAAGGGCCGGCCGGGCACCGTGACGCCGAGCTCCGCGAGCCGGCGCACGCCCGCCGGCATCAGGCCCTCGCCGCAGGCCTTGTCGATGGGGGTCGGGCGCGGCTCGGCGACGACCACCTCCAGCCCGGCCAGCGCGCCGTGGATCGCGGTCGCCAGCCCGGCCGGTCCGCCGCCGGCGACGAGCAGATCGATCACGGCGCGGGGTGCGGGGCCGGGGCGGGTGCGCTGTCGGCCGCGCCGTCCGCCGGGCCGCCCGTCGGGCCGTCCGCCGGGCTGTTGGCCGCGCCGTCCGCCAAGGCGTCGGCCAAGGCGATGTCCTCGCAGTGGATGCGGGCGCCCAGCAGGACCGCGTTCAGGGCGGTGAAGCCGATCGCGGTCAACCACGCCGTGTGCACCAGCGGCAGCGCGATGCCCTCGATGACGACCGCGACGTAGTTGGGGTGGCGCAGCAGCCGGTACGGCCCCGCCGCCACCAGCGGCAGTCCGGGCACCACCAGCACCCGGGTGTTCCAGCGCGGCCCGAGGGTGGCGATGCACCACCACCGCAGACCCTGCGCCGCCACGGCGAGCGCGAGCGCGGTCCAGCCCAGCCAGGGGACGAACGGGCGCCCCGCGGCCCACGGTTCCACCGCGCATCCGGCCAGCAGCGCGGTGTGCAGGGCGACCATGGCCGGATAGTGCTCCCGGCCGTACTCGCGGGCGCCGCGGGCCAGGCTCCAGGCGCTGTTGCGGCGCGCCGTGACGAGCTCGGCGAGGCGTTCGGCGGCGACGAGTCCGACGATCAGCAGGTACAGGTTCATCGACACGGGTCACTCACCAGCGCAGCAGGACGAGTTCGGAGGCGAAGCCCGGACCGAAGGCGAGCATCAGCCCGACCGACCCGGGCGGCGGCGGTCCCGACTCCTGGAAGGTGGCGAGGATGTGCAGGACCGAGGCGGAGGAGAGGTTGCCGACGGTCGCGAGCGAGTTCCGGCTCGCCGCGAAGGCCGACTCGGGCAGCGACAGCGCGTCCGCCAGCACGTCGAGGATCCGGGGCCCGCCGGGATGGCAGATCCACGCATGGACGTCGGACGGCTTGAGGTCGTGCCCGGCCAGGAAGGTCTCGACCTCCTCCGCCACGTGCAGCCGGACCAGTTCGGGGACGTCGCGGTCCAGTACCAGCCGGAAGCCCCAGTGCCCGATGTCCCACCCGAGCAGGTGCTCGGTGCCCGGGTAGAGGCGGCTGCGCGCGGCCACCACCGTGGGTCCGGTGCCCGACCCGTACAGCGGATGCTCCTCGCCGACGACCACCAGGGCGCCGGCCCCGTCGCCGAAGAGGGCCCCGCCCACCAGGGCGGCCATCGAGGCGTCAGCGGCCTGGAGGGTGAGCGAGCACAGCTCGGTGGAGAGCAGGAGCGCCGCGTGGCCGGGGCTGCCGGTCAGGTGTTCGTGGAGGTGGCCCACCCCGGCGGCGCCGGCGGCGCAGCCGAGGCCGAAGAGCGGCACCCGCCGCACGTCCGGGCGCAGCCCGGCACGGCCGGCGAGGCGTGCCTCCAGGGAGGGCGTGGCCAGGCCGGTCACCGTGGTCGACATGACCAGGTCGAGCTCGGCGCCGGCCAAACCGGCGTCCGCGAGGGCGAGTTCCAGGGCCCGGCCGCCGAGTTCGAGGGCGGCCTCGACGAAGAGGGCGTTGGTGGTTCCGAAGTCGTTCGACGGCCCGTACCGCTCCAGCGGCAGCGCCAGATGGCGGGCCCCGACCCGTACCGAGGCGTGGACGCGGTGCAGGAGCGCGGTGTCGCTGCCCGGCGGCAGGAACCGGGCGAGCGCCTGCGCGATCTCGGACTGCGGGTAGCGGTGGGGCGGGAACACGCTGCGCACAGCCAGGACACGTGTCATTGCCTCAACATAGGGAAGATCCGACACTTCGTGAGGAACCAGTCGAACCGGGCGCGCCGCAGCCCGGGCCGTCCACGAGACGGCCTAGCGTGACACCGTGCCCGCCACCGCAGCAGAGGCCCGAACGCCTCCGTCCCCCGTCGCCGGCCTGCTGGGCGCCTGCCATCCGCTGCCGACGGCGGCCGTCACCCTGTTCGCCGCCGCCCTGGCCGCGGCCGTGGGCCGCGCCCTGCCCGGAGCCGCGGTCTGCGTGGCCGCCGTCGCCGCCGGACAGCTGTCGGTCGGCTGGTGCAACGACCGCACCGACCTGCGCCGCGACCTCGCCACCGGCCGCGTCGACAAACCCCTGGTCGCCGGTACGGTGACCCCGAGCGCGGTGACCGCCGCCGCGCTCGGGGCGCTGCTCCTGTGCGTCCCGCTCTCGCTGGCCGGCGGGCCGCTCGCCGGCGCCGTGCACCTGACCGGCGTGGCCGCCGCCTGGGCGTACAACCTGCGGCTCAAGAGCACCGCCGCCTCCTGGCTGCCGTACGCCCTCGCCTTCGGGCTGCTCCCCGCCTACGTCACCCTCGGCCTGCCCGGGGCGCCCTGGCCGCCCCCGTGGCTCACCGCCGCCGCGGCGCTGCTCGGGGCGGGCGCCCACTTCGCCAACGTCCTGCCCGACATCGAGGACGACCTGGCCACCGGGGTGGCGGGGCTGCCGCAGCGGCTCGGCGTGCGCCGCTCGGCCGCGCTGGCCGGCCTCCTCGTCCTCGGCTCGACCACCGCCCTGGTCGTCGGGCCGCCGGGGCCGGTGAGCCCGTACGGCTGGGCCCTGCTCGCCGTGACGACCGCCCCGGCCCTGCTCGCGGGCGGGCGGCTCGGCGGACGGTTCCCCTTCCACGCCACACTGGCGGTCGCCGGGGCCGACGTGGCGCTGCTGCTGGCCGAGCTCCGCTGAGCCGGGCCGCCGGGTTCGTGGTCACACTGGGAGTACGCGGATCACGGGCAACAGGAGGTACGCGATGGATCCGGTTGCGGCGCTGGACCGGATCGCCTTCCTGCTGGAGCGCGCCCAGGAGCCGACGTACCGGGTGCGGGCGTTCCGCACGGCCGCGTCCGCCGTCGGACACATGGGCGAGGGCGAGGCGGCCGAGCGGGTCCGGGCGGGCACGCTGGAGGCGGTCAAGGGCATCGGCCCCAAGACGGCCCAGGTCGTCCGCGAGGCGCTGGGCGGAGGGGTCCCGGAGTATCTGCGGAAGCTGGAGGACCAGGCCGCCGCGCACCCGGCCGGTCCGCCCGCCTCACCCGAGGCCCTCGCCCTGCGCGCGGCCCTGCGCGGCGACTGCCACGTGCACTCCGACTGGTCGGACGGGGGCAGCCCGATCGAGGCCATGGGCCGGGCCGCGGCCGGCCTCGGGCACGAGTACGCGGTGCTCACCGACCACTCGCCGCGCCTGACGGTCGCCCGGGGGCTCTCGCCCGAGCGGCTGCGCGAACAACTGCGGGTGGTGGCCGAGCTCAACGAGACCTGGGCGCCGTTCCGGCTGCTGACCGGCATCGAGTGCGACATCCTCCTCGACGGCTCGCTCGACCAGGAGGACGAACTCCTGGACGAGGTCGACCTCGTCGTCGGATCCGTGCACTCCAAACTGCGCATGGACGCGCCCGCCATGACCCGGCGGATGCTCGCCGCCGTCCAGAACCCCCACATGGACGTCCTCGGCCACTGCACGGGCCGGCTGGTGACCGGCAGGACCCGGCCCGAGTCCCAGTTCGACGCCGAAGCCGTCTTCGCCGCCTGCGCGGAAGCCGGCACCGCGGTGGAGATCAACAGCCGGCCCGAGCGACTGGACCCGCCCCGCAGACTGCTGCGCCTCGCCGAGCGCGCGGGCACGCTCTTCGCGATCGACACGGACGCCCACGCCCCGGGCCAGCTGGACTGGCAGACCACCGGCTGCGAACGCGCCGTGGAATGCGGGGTCCCGGCCGACCGGATCGTCAACACCTGGCCCGCGGCCGACCTCCTCACCTGGACCCGCACCCGCCGCCCACCCGGCTGACCGGCCCGGGGACCGAATCCGCGCTGAGCGCCGGGCCGGGGACGCCCCGGCGGGCGCCCCGGCCCCCGGTGGGTGGCCACAGCACTAGGACTCCGCGCCGGCGGCGATCGGGGTCGTGAGGGTGAACAGGGCCCCGTCCGGATCGCGCAGCGCCACCCACCGGTCGGTGTCGCTCGACTGGATCGGCGACACCGTGCGGCCGCCCAGGTCCAGGGCCGCCTGCACGGCCGGCTCCAGTTCCGGGACGCGGAAGTGCACGTGCCAGCGGGGGCGGCTGTACGGCGCGTACGAGGCCGTCTCCACGGGACCGCTGTCGAGCCGGGCGACGGGCTCACCGCCCTGCCGCAGCACCACCCGGTCCTCCTCGTAGCTGACCTCGCAGCACCCGGGGCGGCCGGTGGCCCACTCCAGCACCTCCCCGTAGAAGATCGCCGACTCGAACGCGTTGCGGGTACGCAGCTCCAGCCAGGCCGGCGCGTGGCCCGCGCCCACCCGCCAGGAGTCCGACACCTGGCCCTCCCAGATCCCGAACACCGCGCCGTCGCGGTCCGCCGCCAGCGCCGCCCGGCCCCCGGACTCGAAGGACACCGGGCCGACCGCGATCGTGCCGCTGCGCTCGCGGATCCGGCCCGCCGCCACATCGGCGTCGTCGACGGCGAAGTACGGGGTCCATGCCACCGCGACCGCCAAGTCCCCCGCCAACGCCCCGATCCCCGCCACCGGCACCCCGTCCAGCTCGGCGACCGAGAACGCCTCGCCGAGCCGGGCCGGCCTGAACCGCCAGCCCACGACCGCACCGTAGAACCGCTGCGAGGTCCCGAGGTCCCGGGCCATCAGGCTCACCCAGCACGGCGCCCCGAAGACGTCCCTCGTCGAAATCTTCACCGCTTGCTCCGCCCTTCATCCGGGGGGCGCCGTCGGCGCGCCGTCCCGAGCACAAGCAGTAGCGCCCCGGCCCGGTCGCAGGCGCGCAGACGCGCCCTTGTCACCGGTACGAGGTCCGGTGGATATTGCGTTGGCCCGACCGGGCCCGCGACCTATGGTTCGCTCCATGACGATCACGAGCGCGCAGGATGTGGACAAGGCGGTGTCCCTCACCACCCAGGCACTGCGGGACGTGGCACACCTCGACTGGAGTGCCCCGGCCGCCGGACTGGAGTGGAGCTGCCACGACACCGCCGTCCATGTGGCCGGCGATTTCACGGCCTACGCGGCCCAGCTCACCGGCCGGGCGACCGGCGCGTACGTCCCCTTCGAGATCACCGCCGACCCCGGCACCACCCCCGACGGACTGGTGGAGATCATCACGGCCACCGGCGGCCTGCTGTCCGCGGCCGTACGGGCGGCCCGCCCCGGCGACCGCGCCTGGCACCCGTACGGCACGGCCGGCGCGGACGGCTTCGCCGCGATGGGCATCGTCGAGACGCTGCTGCACACCCACGACATCCTCGGCGGCCTGGGCGTCCACGGCTGGGAGGCCTGCCCCGAGCTGTCCGCGCAGGTCCTCGACCGGCTCTTCCCGCACGTCCCGCGCGGCGACGACGCCTGGCGGACGCTGCTGTGGGCCACCGGCCGCGGCGAACTCCCGGGCCTGCCCCGCCAGACGGCCTGGCGCTGGTACGCCGACCCCCTCCAGGCCGAGGGGCTGACGCTCTGCGAGATCTCCCCGCTCGTCGCCGCCGATCTGAGCGGCGGCGGCACCGGCGGCTTCGCCTGGGCCGAGGGCGGCCCCGCGGACGGCACCCGCATCGGGGCCGGGCATGCCGTCAAGGCCCGCGAGGCGGGCACCTACCGCCCGGGCTGGGGCGCGTACGCCCTCGTCCGCACCGGCGACCGCCGCGCGATCGGCGCCATGGGCTTCCACTCCGCCCCCGACGCCGGGGGAGTCGCGGAGATCGGCTACGACCTCGTCCCCTCGGCCCGGGGCCGCGGCTACGCCACCGAGGCGCTCAAGACCCTGACGGCCTGGGCGTTCGCGCACCCCGGCTTCACCGAGCTGCGCGCGACGGTGGCCGAGGACAACGCCCCCTCCCGCGGGGTGGTCCGCCGGGCCGGCTTCGAGGAGACCGGCTCCGCGGACGGCCAGGTCCGCTACGCCGTACGGGCCCCCCGGGACTGACGCCCGGGAGGCCCGCCGAGACGGGGTGCGCGGTCAGTAACCGCAGTTGGTCACCCACTTGTGGGAGGAGATCCGGTCGTTCCACTCCCACGGGATGTTGCCGGCGGAGCCGTTCGGGGCGCAGGTGGAGGCTCCGCCGTAGCCGATGTTCTCGTAGACGCGCACGTCGCCCAGCGAGCCCGCGTACCCGTTGTTCCACCAGGACGACGCCCGGTCGTTCATGTTGTAGTTGCCGCCCGAGCCACAGGTGCGCCAGTCGGAGTCGTTGCCGCTCCAACCACAGGCGGGTCCGCCGCGGTTGGTGTCGGCCCAGACCCAGTAGTTGCCGTCCGCGGCCACGCCGGAGGCGTCGGCCGGGGACGCGCTGGCCGTCGTCAGCGCCGCCGGGGCGGCCAGCAACGGCAGCGCGAGCGCGCAGGCCAGCATCGTCGTGCGGAACTTGTTCATGGGTTCTCCCTCTGTCCGTCCGTCATGCGTCGTGTTGAGCCACGACCCGCTCCGCCATCGGGAGCGCGTCGTTCTGGAGCCTTCGCCTCAGGTCGATCTCGTCCTGGTGCCGTGCACGGACTTCTTCGCCGTAGGTGAGGTCCAGAGCCTGGGAGACCCGCGCCAGCGGTGTGCCGGTGGCGCAGGTCGCTTCGATGACCGCGAGTTCGGTCTCGGCCGCGTCGGCCAGCCCGGCCGCGGCCTGCCGGGAGTCGAGGGGGGTCGCGTAGGGCCGGCCCGCCGCCCGCATGCAGCCGGCCCACTCGCCGACCGCGTCCGCGTAGCGCCGGTCCTCGCGTACCCGGGTCTCCTGCGCGGGCCGCAGGTTCATCGTCACGACCTTGGCGCGGAACCAGCCGGCCAGATCGCCGTACAGGGAGCGCTGCGCCTGCGCGATGCACCCCTCGGTGCTCGCGGTCAGGGTCATTCCGGTGGGCGCCTCGGCCGACAGGCCCACGGGGGAGCGGCCCATGAGCGCGGTACGGGCGGCCGCGCGCTGCTGCGCCGACAGGCTGTGGAAGTACTGCTGGTTGGGGTCGGCCCGCCGGGCCTCGGCGCCGCGCCGCTCGTCGCGGCCGCCGTACCCGTGGGCCCGCGCCCACTCCACGTCGTCCACCGCGTACGGGAAGGACCGGCGCGCCGCGCCGTCGTCGGGGGACTCGGTGACGGCGTACGGGAAACCGCGCTCCCGCATGCAGCCGCTGATCAGGATCTGCTCGGCCCGCTCCAGCAGCCGGACTTCGGCGGTGTCCGGCTCGCGGACCGGCCCCACGGCCCGCGGCGCGGCGGACGCTGCGCAGCCGGCCAGCACCACGGCCGCCGCCAGGGCCGCCGCGGTGGCTGCGATGGCGTCGAGGCGTCGTTTCATCGGCGTACTCCTTCCTGTCCCGGTGCTGCCGGACTCAGGTCTAGCCGCCTTCCGTTGTTCGCCGTCGGGGCGCTGGCAGTGAACAAACAATTGCTGAACAATCCACCCCAGAGGGCAGAAAAGAGCACGGGTGGAAGGGGCTGGTGCATGGCGCGCAAGGAGCGTCCGCTGGAGGGGGCCGACGGACCGCTGCTGCACTTCGCCAGAGCCCTGCGCCGGCTGCGCCACGAGGCGGGATCCCCGCCGTACCGCGACCTCTCCTCGCGGGCGCACTACTCCGTGGCCACGCTCTCCGGAGCCGCGGCCGGGCGGCGGCTGCCGAGTCTGGACGTGACCCTGTCGTACGTACGCGCCTGCGGCGGCGACGCGGGGGAGTGGGAGCGGCGCTGGCACGCGGTCGCCGCCGAACTGGCGCTGGACACCCCCGAAGCGCCCGGCCTCGGGCTCGCGGGGGACGACGGGCACGGGCTCCCCTACGTGGGACTCGCGGCCTTCCGCAGCGAGGACGCCGGGCTCTTCTTCGGACGCGAGCGCCTGGTGGAGGATCTCGTCGCCATGCTCGCGCGCCGCCGGGTCCTCGCGGTGGTCGGCGCCTCGGGCGCGGGCAAGTCCTCGCTCCTGCGCGCCGGGCTGCTGCCGCGGCTCACGAGCGGCGCCGCCCCGCGGCGGGCCGTACGCGTCCTCACGCCGGGGCCGCACCCGGCCGAGCGCCTGGCGAAGGCCCTCGCTCAGTGGCAAGAGTCGCCGGACACCGGTCCCGGCTCGGGGGAAAACGTGTTGGTCGTGGACCAGTTCGAGGAGGTCTTCACCGTCTGCGCCGACCCGCAGGAGCGGGCCCGGTTCATCGGGGACCTCGTCGACGCGGCCCGCCGGCCCGGCTCGCGCTGCCGTGTCGTCCTCGGCGTGCGCGCCGACTTCTACGCACACTGCACCCGCCACGCACCCCTGGTCGAGGTACTGCGCGAGGCACAGATCGTGGTCGGCCCGATGAGCGCCGCCGAACTGCGCCGGGCCGTCGTGGAACCGGCCCGGCAGGCCGGCCTCACCGTCGAAGGCGCCCTGCAGGCCACCCTCGTCGCCCACGCCCACGGTCAGGTCGGCGCCCTGCCCCTGCTCTCCCACGCCCTGCTGGAGACCTGGCGGCGCCGGCGCGGCGCCGCGCTCACCCTCGACGGCTTCCATGCGGCGGGCGGCTTCGAAGGAGCCCTCGCCCAGTCCGCGGAAACCCTGTACGCCTCCCTCTCCGAGCGCCGACAACAGCTGGCCCGGCAGATCTTCGGCCACCTCATCGCCCTCGGCGACGGCACCGAGGACACCAAACGCCCGGTGGCCCGCGAGGAACTCGGCCAGGACGCCGACACCGCGATCGTGCTGGCGCGCGCCGCCGCCCTGCGCCTGCTCACCCTCGACCAAGGGCGCGTCGAACTCACCCACGAGGCGCTCATCCGCGCCTGGCCCCGGCTGCGCGGCTGGCTGAGCGACGACCGGGAGCGGTTACGGCTCCACCGCCGGCTCTCCGACGCCGCCCGGGCCTGGGAGGACGTCGGCCGGGACGCGGGCGCCCTCTACCGGGGCACCCGGCTCGCCCTGGCCCGCGAGCTCGTCACCACGCGCGTGGTGGGACTGACCCCGAAGGAGCGGGAGTTCTACGAGGCCAGTACCGAGGCCGAGGCGGCCGCGGGGAGCGTCGCCCGGCGCCGCGCGCGGCGGCTGCGGGCCCTGGTGGCCCTGCTCGCCGCGCTCGTGGTGGTGGCCGCGGTCGCCACCGTCAACGCCGTACGCGCCGAGGACGAGGTCACCCGGCAGCGCAACGACGCGGTCGCCCAGAACCTCGCCGAGAACGCGACCGACCTGACCAACACCGAGCCCGGACTCGCCGTACAGCTGAGCCTGACGGCCTACCGGCTCTCGCCCACCGCCCGCACCCGCGACAGCCTGGTCAGCACCCTGATGACCTCGACCGCCGCACATTCCAAGGAGGTCGTCGCCCTCGCCTACCGCCCCGACGGCCAACAGCTCGCCACCGCGAGCGGGGACCACACGGCCCGGCTGTGGCGGATGCACGGCACGGACCGGCCCGTCGCCCTCGCGACGCTGAGCGGGCACGGCGACGACGTCCGCTCGGTGGTCTACCGGTTCGACGGCCGTACGCTCGCCACGGCCGGCGCCGACGGCGGCATCCGGCTGTGGGACGTGGCCGACCCGGTCCACCCCGCGCAGCTCGCACAACTCGACGCACAGCTCGGCGACGTCCGCGCGCTGGCCTACAGCCCCGACGGCCGGACGCTGGCCGCCGGCGGGGCCGGTGGCGCCGGTGGCACGGTCCGGCTGTGGGACGTGGCCGAGCCGGCCCGGCCCGTCGCGCTCACGGGCATCGAAGGCCATCGGGACGCGGTCCGGGCGGTCGCCTTCAGCCCCGACGGCCGTACCCTCGCCACCGCGGGCGAGGACGCCACCGTACGGCTGTCGGACGTCACCGATCCGCGCCGTCCGCAGCCGCTGGCCGTCCTGGAGGGACACGACGTGGCGGTGTTCTCCGTGGCCTTCAGCCCCGACGGCCACACCCTGGCCTCGGCCGCCGGGGGACGCACCCCCGTACGGCTGTGGGACATCACCGACCTCAGGCACCCCGCCGCACTCGCCACTCTCTTCGGCCACACCGATGTCGTCGGCTCGGTCGCCTTCAGCCCGGACGGGCGGACCCTCGCCTCGGCCGGCGACGACCGTACGGTGCGGCTCTGGTCCGTGGCCCGGCCCGCGCGGCCCGGCCCGCTCACCACCCTCACCGGACACATCACGGCCGTCAGCTCGGTGGCGTTCAGCCCCGACGGCGCGGTCCTGGCCTCCGGCGGATTCGACGCCACCCTCCGGCTGGCCGGAACCGACGTCAACCAGGACATCGCCGAGGCCTGCGAACACACCGGAGAGCGGATCACGCGCGCCCAGTGGACCACCCACATGCCCTATCTCGCCTACGCGCCTCCGTGCGGCGGGCACGACACCCCCTAACCTCGGTCCCACCGACCGGAAAGCAGGTGTTCATGGTGAGCTCCCCAGTCCCCGTGATCGATCTCGGACCCTGGCGGACCGGCGGCCCCCGGGAGCGGGCCCGGATCGGGGCGCGCGTCGACGAGGCCCTGCGGAGAGCCGGCTTCCTGCTGGTGTCCGGCCACGGCGTGGATCCCTCGCTGCCCGACCGGATCCGGGAGACGGCCCGCACCTTCTTCCGGCTGCCCGCCGCCGCGAAGGAGCCGTACGCCGTCACGGTCGGCGGGCGCGGCTGGCTCGGCCCGGGCGCCGAGGCCAACAGCTACGCGGAGGGCGCCGCGTCCCCGCCCGACCTCAAGGAGTCGTGGTCCTTCGCGGCGGACGACCCGACGGGCAACCCCGCGGTGGACACCGAATGGTTCCGCCCGAACACCTGGCCGCGGGAGGCGCCCGGGCTGCGGCCCCTGGTGGAGGAGTACCTGGCCGCGATGCGGGCGCTCAGCGACGAGCTGCTGGAGCTGCTGGCCGCCGCCCTGGGCCTGGAGACGGACCACTTCACCCGGCACACGGGACACCCCACCTGGGGTTTCAACCTCAACTGGTACCCCGGAACCGAGGTCGTCGGAGAGGCCCTTCCCGGACAGTTCCGCATCGGTGCGCACACCGACTTCGGCGCCGTCACCGTCCTCGACCGCCAGCGGGGCGCGGGCGGGCTCCAGATCCACACCGACTCGGACGGCTGGCAGGACGCCCCGTACGATCCGGCCGCGCTCACCGTGAACATCGGCGACCTGATGGCCCGCTGGACGGGTGACCGCTGGCGGGCCGGCCGCCACCGGGTCCTGCCGCCGCCGTCCGACGCACCGGCCGAGGAGCTGATCTCGCTGGTCTACTTCTACGAGTGCGACCCCCACACCCGGGTGGAATCGCTCCCGGCCCCGGTCGGCAGGGTCGTGCACGCCCCGGTCGACTCCCACCGCTACCTGCGCGAGAAGCTCGACGCCATCACCGTCCCTCAGACTTCAGGATGAGGCGGAGAGCGACCACGGTCGCAGGCGTCGTCCGCCTGCGAGTTGACGATCCGCCAGGTCGGGCCGCCTAGGTTCGGTGTCATGACCACACGCCGAACTGCCGTGTCCGCAGCTCTCCTTGCCCTCCTGTTTCCGCTGGCCACCGCGGGCGTGTCCGCGGCGTCCGAGCCCCTGTCCGTGGCCGCGGCCTCCGATGCCCACCGGAGCGCGGTGGAACTCCCGCTCCCCACCGGACGGTTCGCCGTCGGCCAGGAGACCCTGCACCTGGTGGACCACAGCCGGACCGATCCCTGGGCGCACACCGGCCCGCGTGAGCTGATGGTGACCATGCGCTACCCGGCCCGCTCCGGCACCGGCGGGCCCGTGCGCTACCTCACCACGGAGGAGGCCCGGCTGCTGCTGATCGACCGGGAGCTGGACCAGGCGATCCCGGCCGAGACCCTGGCCGGCACGAAGACCCACTCCCGGTCCGGCGCCCGCCCCGTGGCCGGCCGCTACCCGCTGATCGTCCTGTCCCCCGGTTTCACCGTCCCGCGTGCCACCCTCACCTCGCTGGCCGAGGACCTGGCCTCGCGCGGCTACGTCGTCGCCGCGGTCGACCACGCGTACGAGAGCGCCGCGACCGCCTTCCCCGGCGGCCGCGTGCTGGAGTGCCTGGCCTGCGCGCAGGTCGACGGGGAGGACGGCGTCCGGGCCGTCACCGAGGTCCGGGCCCGCGACGTGTCCTTCCTGCTGGACCGCCTCACGGGACGCCAGTCGGCATGGCGCCACGCCGACCTCGTCGACCGCAGCCGCATCGCCATGGCCGGCCACTCGATCGGCGGTGCCTCGTCGCTCGCCGCGATGGCCGCCGACCCCAGGATCCGGGCCGGGATCGACATGGACGGCGGACTCGCCACCCCCCTGCCCACGGGTGTCGGCGGGCGCCCCTTCATGCTGCTCGGCGCACAGCAGAACAGCCCGGGGGCCCTCGAGAGCTGGGACCGGACCTGGCCCCGCCTCGACGGCTGGAAGCGCTGGATCACCTTCGCCGGATCCGCGCACTTCACCTTCACCGACTTCCCCGCCATCGCCGACCAGCTGGGGCTCCCCGACCCCGACGCACCGCTGCCCGGCGCGCGCTCCGTCGAGCTGACCCGGCGCTACGTCGGCGCCTTCTTCGACCAGCACCTCAAGGGGCGGGCCCAGCCCGTTCTGGACGGCCCGGCCGCCGACGCGCCGGAGGTCCGCTTCCACACACCGTGAGGCCGTCTGGCCGCCTGCCCGTACGGCCCGCGCCCTCAGACCACCAGCACGGGGTGGCGTACGACCGCGTCGAAGAGGTACCCCTGCGTGTTGTAGGCGGCCGTCTCGGGCTGCGTACGCCCCGTGGCGTCCGTGGCCCGGGCCAGCAGGGCGGTCGCTCCCGTGGCCCGCGGGGTCCAGGGGAGCGACCAGCGCACCCAGCCGCCCCGCCGCGGGGCGTCGTGGAGCCGGGCCCGCTGCCAGCGGGCGCCGCCGTCCGTGCTGACCTCCACCCGGTGCACCGGCGCCGCGGCCGACCAGGACCGGCCGGTCAGCAGCCGCGTGCGCTGCACCGGCACGGTGGCGCCCAGCTCCAGCTCGAAAGCGCTCTTGAGGGTCTGCCGGGTGAGCGGGGCGCTGCCGCCGGCCGGCTGGTCGGGGCCGAACAGCCGGTACAGGTCGGTGTTCCACGGCGAGTACAGCGGCTCGTCGCTCACCTCGATGTCCCCGACCCACTTGATCGAGGAGATCCCGATCCAGTCCGGTGCCACGACCCGCACCGGAGCCCCGTGGTCGGGCGGCAGCGGCTCGCCGTTCATCTCGTACGCGAGCAGTACGTCGTCCAGCGCCTTGGAGACCGGCAGCGGTCGCCGTACCCGTCCCAGGTTCACCCCGTTCGAGAGCACCTCGGCGTCCAGCCCGCGCGGCAGAACGTCCACGGCGCGGCGTGTCACCCCCGCGAGGCGCAGCACGTCCGACAGCCGGGCCCCGCGCCAGCGGGCGACGCCGATCGCGCCGAGCGTCCACGCGGTGCCGCTGACCTGCTGGCCCTGCTGGGTGGTGTAGAAGCTGCGGCCGTTGCCCGCGCACTCGATGAACAGGGTCCGCTCGACGGCCGGGAGGCAGCGCAGCCGGTCGTACGTGAACTCCACCGGGCCGCCCGCCAGGCCGCTGCCCCAGATCTTCAGGCGCCAGCCGTCGGCGTCGATGCGCGGGGTGGCGGTGTGGTTCCGTACGAAGAACCGGTCGACGGGGGTGAGCTGCCCGGTACCGCGCAGGGCGGCGAAGTTCGTCTCGGCGTTGGTGCCCCGTACGGTGAAAAGCTCCGGCGGGATCGGTTTGAGGATCCCGGGCTGCGGGGCGGCGCCCGACGCGGCGGCAGCGGCAGCGGCGGTGCCGGCCGCGGTGGCCGTCCCGCCCGCGGCCAGCCCGAGCGGCCCGGCGGCCACCGCTCCCGCCGCGAAGAGCTTGAGCAGGTCACGGCGCTCCACCCCGGCGGAGCGGGCGCGGCCGCGGGCCCACTGCCGCAGGCGCGTGCGGTCGTACCGGCTCTCGGCGTTCGGGTCGAGGGGCATGGCGGGCTCTCCTTGGTCGAGGTTCCCGGTGGACCGTAGGAGCTACGGCCGGGCCGCGGGAACCTTCCCACCGCGATGGCCACGAATCTGCAACACGGCCGCAATGGCCGATTACCGTTTGACCGGCTGCTTTGGGCAGGATGTGGGGCATGACCGAGATCCGCACCCCCCGCCTGCTCCTGCGCCGCTGGACCGACGACGACCTGGTCCCCCTGTCGGAGATCAACGCCGACCCGGAGGTGATGCGCTGGATCGGCGACGGCTCCACCCTCGACCTGGACCAGACCGCCGAGCAGATCGAGCGCTGGGAGGACGAGTGGGACGACGAGGGCTTCGGCCTCTTCGCCGTCGAGCTGCTGGCCTCGGGGGAGCTGATCGGCGCCGTCGGACTCTCGGTGCCCGAGTGGCTGCCGGAGGTGCTTCCCGCGGTGGAGATCAGCTGGCGGCTCGGCCGCTCCTTCTGGGGTCAGGGCTACGCCTCCGAAGCCGCGCACGCGACCTTGGAGTTCGCGTTGCAGGACCGCGGCCTGGACCGGGTCGTCGCCGTGAACCGGGCGGGCAACGACGAGTCCGAGAACGTGATCCGCAAGCTGGGCATGGTGGCGGAGAAGGACACCGCCCACCCGGAGTTCGGCTCCCTGCTGAACGTCCACGGCATCGACCTGACCGAGTACGAGGCCTGAGCCGAGCCCGGCGGTCGCCCTACGGCGCGCAGGTGTCCAGCATGGTGCCCAGCATCTTCTTCTCGGGTTCGGTCACGGTCAGCCCGTAGGTGGACTTGACCGTGGTCCAGGCCCTGCCGTACTGGCACCAGGACGCCTTGGACGGGGGCTGCCACAGGTCGGGGCTCTGGTCGCCCTTCGAGCGGTTCGAGGACGCGCTGACCGCCAGCAGCTGAGGGTGGGTCAGGTCGTTCGCGAAGGCCTTGCGCTTGGCGGCGTCCCAGCCGGCCGCGCCGGAGCGCCATCCCTCGGCGAGCGGCACCATGTGGTCGATGTCCACCTTCGAGGCCTCGGTGACCACCACCGCGTCGTACAGGCTCGTCCACTTGCCGGACACCAGCCGGCACTCCGCGTCGCGGACGACGTCGGCGCCGTCGCGCTGGAGGACGACCTCCCGGGTGTCGCACTTGTTGCCCTGCTCGGCCCAGTGCGTGAACTTGGCGCGGCTGTAACCGGCCATCGTGCCCGGCGCGGCCACCTTCAGCGCCGCCAGCTGGCTCCGGGCCACGGCCGCGCTGACCATGCCGGGCAGGACCTCCCCGGCGGCGGGCTTGCCGTCGTCGGCGGGCGGGGAGGCGGGACGGCTCGCCGACTTCGACGCCCGCGGGGTCGCCTTCCCGTCGTCGCCCGGCACGGCGCCACCGGAGCAGCCGGCCACCACCAGCACAAGTGAAGCCGCCAGAACCACACCCGGCACTCGCGTCTGACGTCCCATTACCCCACCCCGCACCGGCTGCGCACACTGTCGGGGACAGACTACCCAAACCAGGGCGTCCCACCCACGGCGCCCCCCTGTCGGCCCTTCGGCCCACCCTCGGGCGGGCGTTGTCAGTGGCCCTCGCTAGTCTCCCGGCATACCGCAGTTCAGGGGGGCTTTCGCCACCCCTGTCAGGGCTGCGCGAGAGCGGCTGGAGGGGCACGGGCTGATGGCATGGCTGGCGGCGGGCGAGGGGTATGAAATTGCCCTGGTGGAGGGACGGGTGGCGGCGCGGTCCGCGACCGGCCGGGCGGCGGGGCGTCAGTTGAAGACCCTGCCCAAGGCAATGCGCGACCACCCGGAGGTGGACCGGCTGCGCCGGCTCGCCGAGTGGCTCGACCGGCACGCGGAGGCCTGCGCGGCCCAGGTGGACACCTGGATGGTGTCCTCGCTGCCCGTGCCGACCGCGCTCCTGGCACGGGTCTGGCCCGACGAGGCCTGGCAGAACGCGCTGCGCGACCTGGCCGTGGTGGGGGAGGACCCGGAGGAGGTGGGCTTCCTGCGGGACGCCACCGCCTCCGGCGAGCTGAAGGTGGTCAACCTCGACGGCGAGACCGTACGGCTGTCCCCGCGCACGGTGACCCTGCCGCACCCGGTGCTGCTGCCCGACCTGGACGACGTACGGGACTTCGCGGCCGAGCTGGGCATCGTGCAGCGCGTCGAGCAGGTCCACCGCGCCACCTGGCAGAAGCCGGCCGGGCTCGACGCCGCGGCCACCGAGGTGCGCGACTACGCGGGCGGGGTGTTCCCGACCCGCTTCAGCCTGGCCGCGCGGGCCACCGGCCTGGGCTACCGGGTCTCCGGCGGATACGCCACCTGCAAGGTCCGGGACACCGGCCGGGCCACGGAGGCCGCCGTCTGGATCGGCGAGCCGTACTACGAGGACGAGCAGGAGACCGGCGCGCTGAGCTGGCACGACGAGGACGGCCGGGCGGTGCGCCTGGCAGAGGTCGGGCCGGTCGCCTGGTCCGAGGGCATGCGGATGGCCGCGGCACTGTACGCCGGGCGCAAGATCGAGGAGGGCGGGGACGCATGAACACCACCACCACTGCCGTGACGACGGCCCGGGCGAAGACCGGGGCCGAACAGCTGCTCAAGGCCGGCGCCGTGCTGCCGTCGGACACCCCCGACGCCGGACCGGGCGCCGTGGACCTGACCGCCCGCGCCTACCGGCACCCCGCCCTCGGCGAGGACCGCGTCGTCGTCCGCCTCACCCCGGCCGAGCTCGGCCCGGCCGAGGACCTCGCCGCCGGCTTCCTGGGCCTCGTACCCGACCCGGGCGAGGCGCCCGTCGTCGGCCTCGGCCAGCGCCAGGCGCTCGGCTTCCCCGAGTGGGTCCTCGTGCACCACCCCGAGGACGGTCACCACGCCCTCGCCGTGGTCCCCGAGCTCGACCGGGCCGCCTCCCAGGCCAAGACCAAGCCCAAGGCCGCCCTCGACGCCTGCCACGAACTCGCCGGCCGGCTCGCCGCGTCCGTCCCGCACTTCCTGCCCGTCTTCTACGAGCAGGCCGCCCGCACCTTCCTCGCCGTCGAGAACACCACCTACGCGGCCCAGCTGTTCGGCCGCGCCCGCAGCAGCGAGGCCCAGCACGGCCTGACCGTCGACGAGGACCGCCTCGACGCCGTCTTCCTCGAATTCGCGCTGGCCGGCGCCCTCCCGGTCAAGGTGCTCACCGGCTACGCCAAGGACCTGGCCGGCCGCGTCAGCCCCGCCGAGGCCCACGAGCGGTTCCGCCGCCTGTGCGTCCGGCGCACCGCGGGCGGACTGCCGCCCTCCGCGCAGGCCGCCGTCGAACTGCGCCGCCTCGCCCGCGCCGCGGGCCTGACCGGCACCGGCCCCGAGCAGGAGTACCTCGCCGAACTGCTGCCCCTGCCCGCCACCCTGCGCGCCGCGCTCGGCTGGTGGAAGGCCCACCGCGCCGCGCTCGTCGCACTGGCCCGGGGCCGTGCGGCCGTGCGCGGAACCCTGCTCGGCCTCACCCCGCCCGGCGGCGGGGACAGCGTCCAGCTCACCGGCCTTTGGCTGGACGTCCTCGAGGAGTCCGGCGCCACCGCCGGACTGATCAGCTGCGACCTGCCCGCCGAGGAGCGCTGCGCCGACGGCGCAGCCGGCTGGCTGGAACGCTTCCACGCCGCCCGGCACGCCGGCTGGGGCCCGCGCCCCACACCCCCGGCCCTGCTCGACCTCGTCACCCGCTGCGCCGAGCGGCTGCGCGCCGAACTGGCGCGGCCCGGCCGCGAAGCGGGCCTGCGGATCGGCGTCGAGGACGCCGACCTGCTCGACCTGCTCCTCACCCTGCAACTCCCCGTCGCCGACCCCGACCCGCAGGACCGGGCGCACCACCACGACCGGCTGAACCTGAGCGACTGGGCCCGCGCCGACCAGCGCCGCGACCTGCTCGCCATCGCCGCCGACGAGCGCTTCCACCCCGCCTTCGAACGCGCCCTGAACTCCTTCGGCGACGCCGCCGCCGGCACCGACGTCATCCAGCGCGCCGCCGCCTCGCCCGGCGGCCGCCCGCTGCTCGCCGCGTGGATGCGCAAGGTCGCGCGCGCCTCCACCGCCGCCGGCCTGCCCGGCCTGCCCGACGCCATCCGACGGCTGACCTGGCTCCCGGTCGAGGCGCTGGCACTCGCCCCGGAGGAGGTGGCCGAGGCGGCCGCCGCCGACCTCGCCGAAACCCTCTCCCGCACCCTGCGCGGCGGCCTGTTCGAAGAGCTGGCCTGGCCCGCGTGGGAGAGCGCCCTCGCCGAACTGGCCCCGGTCCAGGGGCCGCGGTCCCTGACCGTGGTCGAGGCCTGGCCCCACCTCGTCGTGGCCAACAGCACCCAGGTCCGGGTCATCGACGCCGAGTCCACCGTGCTCACCCACGACCTGCGCTTCCCGCCGGGCTCCTCCGACCGCGACCGGTTCGGGTTCCACTACGTGGACGGCGAGCTGCTCGTCTTCTGGACCTCCTGGCGCACCGGCGAGACCCACGGGTACTGGCACACCGCGCCCGCCTCCGTGTTCACCCTGGACACCGCCAACCGCTGGGCGATGCGCTCCGACCACATCACCCTGCCGCTGCCCGGCGGCGGCCGCACCACCGGCGCGGGCGTCCTGCACCGCGGAGACACCAGGCTCCCCGACGAGCGGCCGCTGCTGTCCGACGGGACCTCGTACTGGGTGTGGGAGCACCGCGACCGGTCCGCCGAGCACCGCGACAGCGGCTGGCGCGAATACGCCCCCGCCGGCGGCCCGGTGAGCGGCACGGCCGGCGGCGCCGCGGGTGACCCCGCCGACGGCGCGGCCGACGCGCTCTACGGCCGCCGCTCCTGCCCCGGCTTCCTCGCCGACGCCCTGCGCGGCCACCCGGACACCGCAGTCCTGGCCGGCCGTAGCTGCTGGCTGCGCCCGGCGCCGGCCGTCGAGGCCTCGGTGCTCGGCGCCCCCGTGGACGGACTGCTCGGCTGGCGCGCCGTACGCCTGCCCGGCCAGGGCTGGCACGGCTCCGACCTCGGCGGCCGCGCCGTCACCGTGCCCGAGGGCCTCGACATGCCCGTCGCCGCGCTCACGTTCCCCGGCGACGACCGCCCGCGCGCCCTCACCCACCGCTGGCGCGCACTGGGCGTCACCGACCCGGACGGGGTGCTCACCGCCCAGTCGCGCAGCGACCACCGCAACCCCGGCTTCTCCACCGGCAGCATCGACCTCCCGCCGCTCGCCTTCTGGTACGCACTGCGCCCGCGCGACCCCGAGGGCTCGGCGGCGCTGCGCGCGGCCGACCGCGAGACCGTCGCCGCGCTGCTCAAGGCGGCCGCCGCGGCCGAGAAGTCCGCCGACCTGCCCGGCCTGGTGACTGCGGCGCTGCCCCGGGTCACCGACCCGAAGATGACCGGCGGCATCGTCGAGGTGCTCGCCTTCACCCTCGTCCAGCAGAAGGCCCTGGACGCCGTCGCGGCCCGGCTGAACCCCGGTGCCGACGGCGCTGCGGACCACGAGGAAGGCCCCACCGACCACCTGATCGACCAGGCCCTGCACGGCCTGACCGACCGCGGCTGCTGGGGCACCCGGACCGACGCCGCCTACCGCTACCTGCGCGCCCTCGGCGCCGCGGGCCGCGACACCGACGCCGTGGCCATTCCCGGCCGGCTCCACTTCGACGTGCCCGCCCTCCCCTACTCCGGGCTGCCGTTCACCCCGCTGCTCGACCAGCCCGCGGCCGTCGCCTACCGCGCCGTCGCCCCCGCCGCCGACGGTGAACAGCGAGCCGCGCTGCTCACCTTCCTCGCCGAGATCGACGCACTGGGCCTGGCATCGGCCGAAGGATCCGCGGGCAACTGGCGCCGGGTCCTGGTCCACCTCGACCAGCGCCTGCTGCGCGGCCCCGACGGAGTCGACCGATCCCTGCACCACCGGGCGGTCCTCCCGCTCGGCGCAGGAGCCGCGCTGGCCCCGACCGAGCACTGCGAATCCGTCGCCGACGGACACGAGTTCGGCGCACTGCTGTACGACCCCGCCGGCCGGTTCGCCGTCCCCGGGCCCTACACCGTGCGCGGCGACGCCCCGCTCGGCGACCGCCGACGCGCCGCCGGCTGGCTGACCGCCTTCCTGCGCGAGGCCGCCCGGCGGGGGCCGGCGCCCTTCCTGCCCGAAGCCGCCGAGGAGTTCGCCCGTCTTACCGGAGTCTTCGGCGCCCTGGCGCGGCTCGTCGTCGCCGGACTCCCACAGATCGACAGCTACCGGGGCAACTTCCTGTCCGCCGAGCTGCGGACCGCCCTCGGCGTCAAGGCCCCCGACGCCGCATGCGCCCGCGACGAACTGCGGAACCTGAACGGTGAGGCACGGCGCGAGCTGGTCGCCGCCCTGCTCCCCGCCGACCCGGCGCGGCTGTGGGAGGACGGCCCGGACGTGGCGGCCGCCGCCGAGGTGTGGAACCGGCGCGTGGGCCGGCGTACCCCCGTACCCGACTGGCTGCGCACCGAGGCCGCCCGGGCCGTCCGCAGCGGCTGGGCCGCGCACAAGGCGCTGCCCGCGCTGCTGGACCCGGCGTCCGCCCCGGAGCTCTCCGTGGACGTGGCGTGGACCGTCAAGGGCGACCACGTGGAGCCCCGCGAGCCCGCCACCGATCCGTTCGTCGCGCACGTACTGACCGGCGCCGTCGCCACGACGGCCTGGCTGGCCCACCGGCTGCCCGCGGGCCACCCCGTACGAGCGGCCCTGCCGCCGGCGCTGACGGCCGTGCGGCAGCGGCTCGCATCGCCCGAACTGCTGCTCGGCGTCGGGCACTTCACCAGCCTGTCCGACTTCCGCAAGGCGGCGGGCACGCCCACCGAGACCGGCGAGGGATACGAGCGGTACGGCGCGGTGGTCATGGCCACGCACGACGACCAGCCCAAGCCCGCGCTGCGGACCGCACTGCTCGACTCCACCGGCTGCGACCCCTACCTGGCGGTCCTGCGCGGGGCCGACCAGCAGCCCTCGGCCGTGGAGACGGCGCTGCGGGTCGTGCACGACCCGCGCTTCGCGGCCCTGCTGGCCGACCCCGGCGCCCCGGCGGCCGGCGCGGCCGACGCCGACGGCACCTGGTGGCCGCAGGACCCGAGCCGCTCGGTGCCGGAGCTGGTGGCGGAGGTGTCCGCGGCCCACGGCCTGGGCGCCGACGCGGCGGCGCTGTACCTGGCGCTGCTCGCCATGCCCGACCCCACCGACCGCAACACGGCCCGCTGGACGGGCTGGAAGCCGGCCCGGCTGAAGGCGGCCCGCGCCGAACTGGCCGCCACCGACCTGGTGGTGACCGCCGACCGCACCCGGGCCGGGCGCTCGCTCTTCCTGCCCGGCGCCTGGACCGAGATGACCTCCCCGACGCTGCCGGTCGAGCAGTGGAAGCTCCCGATGTACGACCGGCACGCGGGCCTCCTGGTACCCGGCGAGCCGGCCGCGGACCTCTACCGCCGGGCCTGGCAGCGGGTCCTCGAGGGCGACGTACCGCGCTTCGAGGAACTCAAGGTCAAGCGCACCCGCCCCCGGGCCCGACGCCGCTGATGCCCGCCCTGCTCCCCTCTCCCGTTCGCGCACCGAGGAATCCCGAATCATGACCGTGACAGAAGCCGACACCAACACCCCGACCGGGCGGCAGGTGCTGCCCGCCGAGGAGCGGTACGCCGCCGAACTGGCCTTCCTCGCCGCCCAGGACACCGGGCCGCGGCCGCCCGGCTGGGCCCTGACCCCGCGCGCCGTCGTCACCTTCGTCTGCGGCAGCGACGGCGTCGAACTCGCCCTCCCGAAGCGGCGCGCCGGCCTGCCGGGCAAGCTGGCCGTCGCCCCCAAGTTCGTCGGCGAACGCGCGCTGGTCGAGCGCTGCGTGGTCACCCTCGCCGGAGAGCGCGGCCTGCTGCTCACCGGCGAGCCCGGCACCGCCAAGTCGATGCTCTCCGAACTGCTCGCGGCCGCCGTCTGCGGGACCAGCGCGCTGACCGTGCAGGGCACCGCCGGAACCACGGAGGACGCCTTCCGCTACGGCTGGAACTACGCGCTGCTGCTGGCACAAGGTCCCACCTCCCAGGCGCTGGTGGACTCCCCGGTGCTGTCGGCGATGCGGACGGGCCGGGTGGCTCG
This sequence comes from Streptomyces sp. NPDC060028, assembly GCF_042736725.1. Classification (NCBI taxonomy): domain Bacteria; kingdom Bacillati; phylum Actinomycetota; class Actinomycetes; order Kitasatosporales; family Streptomycetaceae; genus Streptomyces; species Streptomyces sp. NPDC060028. The sequence goes on from NZ_JBHWVJ010000003.1 coordinate 206,527, forward strand.
GGTCGAGGAGATCACCCGCTGCCTGCCCGAGGTGCAGGACGCGCTCGTGTCGATCCTGTCCGACCGGCGGGTCAGCGTGCCCGAACTCACCGCCACCGAGGACGCGATGGTCTGCGCGGCCCCCGGTTTCACGGTCATCGCCACCGCAAACCTGCGGGACCGGGGCGTCTCGGAGATGTCCGCCGCGCTCAAGCGCCGCTTCAACTTCGAGACGGTCGCCCCGATCGCCGACGCGGACGCGGAGGCCGACCTGATCCGCCGGCAGGCGGTCGCCGCCGTCCAGCGGGCCGGGGCCGCCTTCGGCGTCGACGACGCCGTGCTCGACGCGCTCGTCACCGTCTTCCGGGACCTCCGCTCCGGGCGCAGCGCCGAGGGGTGGGACGTCGAGCGCCCCGGCACCGTCATGTCGACCGCCGAAGCGGTGCAGGTGGCGGCCTCGCTGGGGGTGTCCGCCGCGTACCTGCCGGGCGGGGACGTCCTGGACCTGCTCCCGGGCCACCTGCTCGGCGTGGTCCGCAAGGACGACCCGGCCGACCACGCCCGCCTGCTGGGCTACTGGGACGGCCCGGTCCGCCGCCGTGCGCAGGACGGCTCCCCGATGTGGCGCCGCCTGTGGGACCTGCGCGGGAGCCTGCGGTGACGCGTCCCGCGCGGGCCGAGGGCCCCGGCACGCCCACGGTGGGAGAAGGCGGCCCGGTCGAGGCGGTGGACGCGCTGGCCGCGTGCCGCGAGCCCTACCTGCTGGGCGTACGCCATCACAGCCCGGCGCTGGCGGCGGTGGTTCCGGCCCTGCTGGACGCCTCCGGCGCGGACGTGGTGTGCGTGGAGCTGCCGGCCGACTTCCAGCCGTGGCTGGAGCACTTGGCGGACCCCGAGACCGTGGCGCCGGTGGCGCTGGCCGGTACCGGGCGGGACGGCCGTCTGGCGTTCTACCCCTTCGCGGACTTCTCCCCGGAGCTGGCCGCCGTCCGCTGGGCCCGCGCGCACGGCGCCACGGTCCTGTGCTGCGACCTCCCGTTGACCGACCCGGGCTGGTCGGCCGTCTCCGGGGAGCCTGACCTGGAGCCTGACCCGGAGTCGGTTTTGCCGGCGGCCCGGGAGTCGGTTCCGGGCGCCCGCACCGGACCGGGCTCCGGTCGGGGCGCCGGCGCCCACACCGCGAGCGGACCGGTGGGGTTCGCCGACGCGCTCAGCGGCGCCGGCAGCGGGCGCGACGGAGATGACCTGTGGGACCGCATGGTCGAGGTGCTGGCGCCGGGCTGCGCCCCCGAGGCCGTCCGGCGGGCGGCGCTGGGGGTCGGATGGGGACTGCGGGCGGACGCCGAGGTGGCCGCGAGCGACCTGGCCCGCGAGGCCCGCATGCGCCAGGTCATCGGCGCCGCCGTGGCCGCCGGGCACCGGGTCGCGGCGGTCGTGGGCGCCTTCCACGCCCCGGCCCTCCGAGCGGTGGACCCCGGGCGCGCAGAAGAGCCCGTGGCGACCGCCGGGCACCGGGCCCCGGCGGTCGTCGGTGCCGTCCACGCCCCGGCCCCCCAGCGGGTGGACCTCGGGGCCGGCGCCGAGCCCGGCACCGCCGCGGTCACCTCGCTCGTGCCGTACTCCTTCGAACTGCTCGACTCCCGCTCCGGCTACCCCGCCGGCATCCGGGACCCCCTGTGGCAGCAGGCCGTCCTGCAAGCCGCCGGCGAACCGGAGCGGGTGCGCCGCGCGGCCTCCGTCGCCGTCACCGGCATCTGCCGCGAGCTGCGCCGCGCCGGGCACACCGCCGGCACCGGCGAGGCCGCCGAGACCTTGCGCGTGGCCGGGGACCTGGCCGCGCTGCGCGGGCTGCCCGCGCCCGGACGCGGGGAACTGCTCGAAGCCGTCACCTCCGTCCTCGGCCAGGGCGAACCCCTCGGCCGGGGTCGGGCGCTGGCCCGCGCGCTGGAGGCCGTACTGATCGGCACCGGCCGGGGCCGGATCAGTCCCCGTGCCCCCCGCTCCGGCCTCGGCCCCCGCGTCGAGGCCGAGCTGGCGGAGCTCAGACTCCCGCGCCCCGAGGACCCGGCCCCGCGCGAGGTCCGCCTCGACCCGCTGCGCTCCGCGCTCGACGGACGCCGGGAGGTCATGCTCCAGCGGCTGCTGGTCTGCGGCGCCGCGTACGGCGAGCCGCTCACCGTCGCCGCCACCGGCGACGGCGCCGCCCTCGGGACCAAGTGGCGGCTGTCCTGGACCCCGGCCGTCCCCGCCCGCCTGGACCTCGCCGGAGTGCGCGGCGTCACCGCCGCCCAGGCCGCCGCCGGGACGCTGCGGGAAACCGCGCGCCGCGCCGCCGCCGACGGCGGGCCCACCCCGGCGCAGGTCCTGGCCGGGCTGGCCGCGGCCGCGCGGTGCGATCTGCCCGAGCTGGTCGACGTACGGCTCCACGAGGCGGCCACCGACCTGCCGCGGACCGCGACCCTGCCCGAACTGCTCGACGCGCTGGACCTGTTGGAGGCCCTGCGCCGGGGCCACCTGCCCGGGACCTCGCCCGCGTCCCGCGCCGCCGCCCGCACGCTCACCGACGAGCTGACCGACGCCGCCGTACGCTCCCTGCCCGGCCTCGCCGGCAGCGACGACCCCGCCGACGCGGCCGCCCTCGTGGCCCTCGCCGCCACCGGTCAGCCCGGGCTGCGCATGGACGACGCACTGCGTGAACTGGCCGGCACCGCCGCGCCCTTGATGCAGGGCGCCGCCGCGGCCGTACGGGTCCTGCTGGACCTGGATCCCGCCACCGAGCTCGGCGGCCGCGCCGCCGGCTGGATCGACGGCGCCACCGCCCCCGACACCCGGCGCGCCCTCGCCCGCCGGCTCCGCGGACTGCTCACCGCCGCCGGACCGCTGCTCCAGGCCGCCCCGGCCGTCCTCGACCCGCTGCTGGAGCGCGTCGAGCACCTCCCCGACCAGGAGTTCCTCGACCGGCTGCCCGCGCTGCGCGGCGGTTTCGACGCCCTCGCGCCCGCCGCCCGCGGCCGGCTGCTGGACACCGTGGCCGAGCGCCTCGGCGACCGCGTCGACCTCGTGCTCGACGCGCCGCCGGAGCTGCTGGCCCTGTGGGCCGCCGCGGACGCGGCCGGGCTCGCCGCCCTCAAGGCCCTGCCGCTGCCCGCCGGGGAGACGGCGGCGCCCCGCGAGGCACCGGCCGCCGCCC